>CAYTQL010000318.1:1557-2819 GCA_964439555.1 uncultured Planctomycetaceae bacterium
GAGCCCGATGAAGGTCGCATCCGGCGTCCAGCCGCTCCGGAGCAGCGCCACCGGGACGGGCCCGCGGAGCAGGACGTCCGGGGGCCGCTCGGGCATCGGCGCCGGCGGGACGTACCATATCAGGTGCTGCGGGGCGGCGGTGTGCTCGTGCAACCGGGCGTGGGCGGACGCCGCCGCCACGCGGTCCCCGAACCGGCGGGCGAGGTAGAACAGCGTCCACCGCGAGCCCGCGCCCCCGACGCGGGCGTCGGCGAAGTGCAGGGGCATCCCCGTCGGACCCTCCAGCAGCACCAGCGACCGCCCGGAGGCCGAGAGCCCCTCGGTGGAGGCGAGCCCGAAGTCGGTCCCCAGGGCGCTTTCCAGCGCGGCGATGCCGTAGGCGGTGTACTCCAGGGCGTAGTTCCAGTAGCCCGGTCCCTCCGGCCAGACGCCGTCCGGGGTGAACTGCTTCAGGGCCTTGGGCATCAGGCGGACCGCCTCGCGGACGACCCGCCCGGCGAGGTGGGGGTACGCTTCGCCCACGGCGAGGGCGCCGACGCTCAGCCCGGCGTTGCAGACGATGTTCCAGTTGAACTCGCCGAGGACCTCTCCGACCCACTTCGGCGGCTCCGCGGCGTCGAAGGCGGCGACCGCGGGGGTCAGCCCGTGGGCCGCGATCGCCTCGCGGATCGTCCGGCGATCGGGCTCGGAGAGGGCGTGGAAGCACCAGTCGTATCCGAGCCCGACCGCGTGGGTCATCTCGGCGAAGTCCAGCTCGTGACCGGGGTTCCAGTCGTCGAACCCGCAGACGTTCAGCAGCGCCGACCTCAGCCCGCGGAAGTAGTCCTCGCGCCCGGTCAACCGCCAGGCGAGCCCGAGGGTGTAGGCGCGGCGCAGCGTGTCCTTGGCCGCCCAGAGCAGCCGGCCGTCGCGCAGCTCCCGGGTGACCGGCTCGGCCCGCACAAGCGCATCGGCCGCGGCGAGGGTGCCCTCCCAGCACGTGAGAAGCGCGGCGTCCTCCCCCGCCTCGATATGTGACCTCAGCTCCGCCAGCTCGGGGTCCTTGAGCATCAGTCGCGGGTGGTGCGGGTCAAGCGTCGAGAGCACGTCGTCCATGGGCACTCCATTGCGGAACGGCCGTCTGGGTCTCGGCCTTTCGGTTCGGTCCTGCCGTGGGCGATGGGTCGGGGGAGATATCGCTCAGCCCCCCCCCCGCCGTCGCAGTTTTGCAGTCCGCGGTCGCGACTAGCCCTTCCGCGCCCCGGCGCCGACGCCGCCGACGA
>CAYTQL010000318.1:2829-3907 GCA_964439555.1 uncultured Planctomycetaceae bacterium
GCGCATCGTGAAGACAAAGAGGATCACCAGCGGGATCGCCGCGATGGCGTACGCCGCCATGGTGGCGCCCCAGTCGCGGACGTAGGCGCCTTCCAGGCGGTAGAGTTGCACGGCGATGGGCAGCCGCTGGGGGTCGCGGATGATCAGCAGGGGCAGCAGGAAGTTGTTCCACACCCGGATGAACGCCAGGCACGCCAGCGTGCCGAGGATGGACCCGTTCATCGGCAGGACGATTTCCTTGATCTGCCGCAGGTGCCCCGCCCCGTCCATCTCCGCCGCCTCGAAGAGCGTCTCCGGGGTGTCCTCGATGTAGTTGCGGAGGATGTAGATGTTGAACACCTGCCCCCCGGCGGTCCCGACGAGCACCAGAGCGGTGTAGCTGTTGAGCAGTCCGAGGTTTCGCAGCAGGATGAACAGCGGGATGAGGTTCGCCACCGGGGGCATGAGCATCAGCAGCAGCAGCGCCGGCCAGAGGATGCGCTTGAAGGGGAACTGGAACCGGGCGAAGACGTACGCCGAGAGGACCGCGACCGTCAACACGCATCCGACGGTCACCACGCCGAGGTAGATGGTGTTCGGGATGGTGAAGTAGACCGTGGACCAGCCCTTGGCGTAGTTGTGGGCGAGGTTCTGCCAGATCGTCGGCTCGGGCTCTTCACCCGGCTCGACCGCCTGCTCGACCAACGGGGCCCGCGGGACCCAGGGGTTCTCGTAGAACTCCCTGTTGGTCTTCATGGAGATGTTGAACATCATGTACAGCGGGAAGAAGGCGCTGAGCAGCACCAGCAGCACGAAGGCGTGCTTGAAGACCTCCATCTTGGTTGTCTGACCGACGGCGCTCATAGGGCAGCTCTTCGGATTGCGGATCGCGGATTGCCGGTTGCGGACCGCCGGCGGTCGGCTCGGTCGGGCGTTGCGCCTCGGACGGCGACCCGGCGGGGTCGGTCCGCGAGGCGCAACGAAGCCGTACGCGCCGCCTCGCCGCAATCCGTCATGCGAAATTCACAGTCCGCAATCATTTTTGGCTCTTCGCTGTTTCGTGTGGGTAGGTGTTGGGGGACCAGTCCCCCAAGCCCCC
>CAYTQL010000319.1:0-3891 GCA_964439555.1 uncultured Planctomycetaceae bacterium
CCTGCGGGACCAGGTGGTCCCTCCGACGATCAACCTCAACCACCCCGACCCCGAGTGCGACCTCGACTACGTCGCCAACGTCGCCCGGAAGATGCCCGTCGAGACGGTCATGTCCAACAGCTTCGGCTTCGGCGGGCAGAACAACACGCTGATCGTCACCGGCGGCGAGTAACGCGCGGCAACGGGGCGTTCGCAGGCGTTCCGGTCTTACCCCTCCCCCCGCGCAAGCAAACGGACGACGAACCCCCGCTCGGGGGCTCGCCGTCCGTCATTCTTCCGGCGAAGGGCGTCCGCGTTATGCGGCCGGGATGGGCTGCTGCTCCGACAGCGCGCCGCGGAGTTTCTGCAGGGACTTCTTCTCGATCTGCCGGACGCGCTCATTCGAGAGCCCGACGACCTGCCCGACCTGGGCGAGCGTGCGTTTCTTCCCCCCGGAGCTGATGCCGAACCGTTCGAGCACGACCGTCCGTTCCACGTCGGTCAGTTCGGCGCTGTTTTCCGAGATCACGTCCCGGACCGAGTCAATTGCCGACTCGCGCTGCTCGTGGCGCCGGCGCTCGGTGAAGTCGCTCCGCTCGAGCTTCGGGTCCCACCCGAGGCTGCAGCGCTGGAGCATCTTGCCGGTCTTGGCGACGAGGCGGCGCAGGGAGGAGAGGATTGCCCGGCAGGCGTAGGTGCTGAACTTGAACCCGCGGGAGACGTCGAATTTCTCCACGCATCGCAGCACGGCCATGTAGCCCTCGGAGAGCAGGTCGTCGAACGCGACGGCCGGGCCGCGGATGCGCCGCGCCATCGCGGGGACCAGCGGAAGATTCGCGTTGACGATCTTCGTCCGCATGTGCATCGCCCGCTCCCACCACGTCCGGGCCTTGTCCCGCGCGGAGCGGGTCACCCGCTTGCGGTTGAGGATCTCGGCTACGCGGTACTTCGCGTAGTTATACCGGAGGAAGAGCAGTTCCTCTTCCTGTCGGTCGAGACGGCGGCGCTTGGGATTTTTCAGGTCGTTTTCGGTAGTCTCCGGCTCGAGGCGATAGGGGCAGACCGGAATCGGCTCACTCCCGTCGCCCCAGAGCTTCTGCTCGGTTTCGCGGCGGGAGAAGGACTCGTGGTCGACGTAATCGACCTTCTCGGGGAGGGTCATGTCGGCCTGGACCATCTCGGCGGTAAAGGCATGAAGTGCGCGGGTCTCGGTCCGGGTCTGTTCGATGGTCATTGTGGGTACTCCTCGTGACGATGGAAATCCGGCGGATGCCGGGAGAATTCACTCGTTCCAAGCGGCGCTGTCGGTTCGTTCGAGATCGATCCGGAGCAGGCCGCGTCGAAGGCTCACCCGGGTCGGCTCCGGCTTGACGGGGTCGGGTAGGAGGAACTCCCGTTGGGAGTCGAACTCCACCCGCTCGCGGTGCAGCACCTCGCCCGGCGTCCGGCGAGGCGCCTGGTCCACCCAGATGCGCAGCACCCGGGAGTTGGCGATTTCGTAGTGCAGTTCCTTCCTGCGGAGCCCGGGCAGCTCGGCCAGAATGACGAACCCCTCCTTGCGCTCGTAGATGTCCACGGCGCACATGGCGGTCAAGCGCTGCTGCTTCGGGTCGCCCGGCGTGCTGCCCGGCGGCTCGGCGCCCGGAACGGTGGCGCCCCGGGCCGGTTGTTCGTGCATTGGGTTACTCATGGACCTCACCCTCGGAGGGTTCCGGACGGAGCGGCCGCCCGTAGTGCTCGGCGAGCGTTCGCTCGGTCTCGCGGTCGACCGGCGCGCCCTCGTAGGCCGGGGCGCTGCGAATCGGTTCCACGGCGGTCCGCAGGTGCACGCGGGCGCCGTCGCGGTCGATCGAGACGATCCACTGCGGCGGGACCAGCGTCTTGTGCCCGCCCAGCAGCGCGCCGGTCTCCAGGATCACGAAGCGGACCGACCAGTCCTCCGTCGCGACGAGGAAGTCGGAGAGGCTCCCGGCCTCGCCGTCCTCGGCCACTACGGCCGAGCCGGTCAGGGCCCGGACGCTGCGGGGCTGGGCGCGGCCTTCGGCGATCACCTCGCTACGGGTCTCTTCGCCGCCGAGCAGGGGGCCGATCACTCCGGTGCCCAGCGGGCCTTCCGTCGGAACCCAGTAGGGGGTCCATCCGAAGAAGTCCACCAGCTCAACCTCCCGCTGGCGGGTGACCGGCTCATCGGACGGGAGGGACGGGCCCTGCTCGATCTGCTCGCGACGCAACGCGAGGGGGAACCGCCCGGCGTCGTGGTCGATCTGCCCGACCTCCTGCGGGGCGATCAGGACCAACCGGCCGCTCAGCCAGCCGCCGGTATCGGCCACGACGTAACGGACGACCCAGTGCTCGTCGTCGAACCAGAAGTCCTCGACGGGCCCGACGACGCCGTCCTCGGCCTCGATGTCGTAGCCTCTGAGCTTGTCCAGATGCGTGAGCATTCCGTTTCTACTTTCCCGGGATCGGGTGGTTTTCCTTCGGGTCCTGCGAAAGTCCGGCAAATCGTTCGGATGCGAACCTTCGAGGGTTATGCTAAAGGCGATCCGGGCGATTCCAAGCGAAACGGAGCGATTGGGGGCCAAATTGGGGGATATTCTCAAACTATCGTTTCCAAGATACTTACGTGCTCCCAAGCCTCGGTACGTCAGGGCTCGCAGCCCCCCTCGATACGCCCCGATCCACGCCCGAATTCCGCCGGGAAGCCCCGGTCCGGGCGGAGAACCCGCAACGGTCCTTCTGCCGAAACGCGCGAGTGATATTCGGGGTGAATTAGGAAGTGACAGTGCGATTGGCTATACTAAGTTCAACAGGGTCCCCGGTGGGACGCAGGGTCTCCGTGTACCTTTTCTTGGGCAGGGAATTCGATGGCCGCACCCGAACAGGCTGAGACGGTCCGGATTCTCCTCGTGGACGACCATCCGGTGGTTCGCCAGGGGATCCGCATGATGCTCGAGCAGAATCCCGACCTCGAGATCTCCGGCGAGGCCGAAAGCGCCTCCGATGCGCTGGATGCGATCGAACAGACGAAGCCGGACCTGGCGATCATCGACCTGTCGCTCAAAGAGAGCAGCGGGCTGGAGTTGCTCAAGGATATCCGCATCCGCTACCCCGAGATCATCATCCTGGTGCTCTCGATGCGTGACGAGGCCCTCTACGCCGAGCGCGTGCTTCGCGCGGGCGCCCGCGGGTACATTACAAAGGGCGAGGGCGTCGGACAGGTGCTCGAGGGGGTCCGCAAGGTGCTCAAGGGCGAGATTTTCGTCAGCGAGGTCCTCGCCGCCCGGGTGCTCTCGCGCATCGTGGCGGGAGGAAGCGAGCAGGGCGCCTCTCCGCTCGACCGCCTGACCGACCGGGAACTGGAGATCTTCGAACTCATCGGTCAGGGCCTGCCTACCCGCGAGGTGGCCGCCAAGCTGCACATCAGCTCGAAAACGGTGGATTCCCACCGCGAGAACATCAAGGGCAAGCTGGAGATCGAAAGCGCCCCCGAGCTGCTCAAGCAAGCGATCCAGTGGGTCCAGTGCCAGCGCAATGCCTGAGGGGCCCGGGCGCCGAAGCTCGCTGAACTCCTCCTGCGTCCTGCCTCGCAGCCGCGCCCGAGGCGCGTCGGACCCTCTGCCGGAACCCTCTCCGATCCATTCAACGCAAGGGTGAAAACCCTCATTCTGAGGCGATCTTTGCAGCTTTTGGGGGCGTGATATCCGTCTGTCCCGATGGGAACCCTGTTGATTGTCTGCTTAAGGGGTGCGGGTTACAAATGTAAGCTCCTTGTAAATATCAGCTTACATTGAAGTCTTGTCCTGGTGGGTGAATTTCCCACCCCTCATAGGCGTACAGAGGGCTACGAAAGGGGAGCCCGCCCCGATTGTGCCCGCCCCCCCCCGTGAGCACAATAGAGCATAGTCGCCC
>CAYTQL010000320.1:0-3889 GCA_964439555.1 uncultured Planctomycetaceae bacterium
GGATCCGCGGAAGGTTCCCGGGCAGCCCGCCGCCGGTGATGTGGGCCATGCCCTTGATCACCCGCTTGACCTTGTAATGCCCGAGCACCTCGAGGACCGCCCGGACGTAGATCCGCGTGGGCTTGAGCATCTCGGCGCCGATCGACGCGCCGCCGAGCTCGGACGGGGCGTCGTCGAGGTCGAACCCCGCACGGTCGAGCAGCACGCGCCGGGCGAGCCCGTAGCCGTTGGAGTGGATCCCGTCGGAGGCCAGGGCGATCGCCACGTCGCCCGGGGCGACGTTCGAGCCGTCGATGGTCCGCCCGCGCTCCACGACGCCGACGGCGAAGCCCGCGAGGTCGAAATCCTCCTCCTGGTAGACCCCGGGCATCTCGGCGGTCTCTCCGCCGAGCAGGGCGCAGCCGGCCTGGCGGCACCCTGCGGCGATGCCGGCGACGATCCGCTCCATCCGGTCGGGTCCGAGGCGCCCGGCGCCGATGTAGTCCAAGAAGAACAGCGGTTCGGCGCCGCAGCAGATCATGTCGTTGACGTTCATCGCCACGCAGTCGATGCCGACGGTGTCGTAGGTGTCCATCCCCGCGGCGACCCTGACCTTCGTACCGACGCCGTCAGTGCAGGCGACGAGGACCGGCTCGCGGTAGTTCCTCTTGAAAAGCCGCTCGTTGTAGTCCAGCCGGAAGAGCCCCGCGAAACCGCCGAACTCGTCGATCACCCGGGGGGTGTAGGTCCCGCGGACGTGCGAGGTGATCCGACGGACCATGTCCTCGCCGGCGTCGATGTCCACGCCGGCGTCCTTGTACGTCATCGGAGAGGAGGGCTTGGCGGTCATGCGGGCTATCGTACCGCGAGGCGACTTCAATGCAATGCTCAGACGCCCGCGTCGCCGATGAAGATACACGGTCCGGGCGAACCCCGAGGCGACCGAGGCGTCCAAACGACTCAATGGCGTCGATCGCGGTGCGCATGCACTTTTTGTGCCGCGAAAGCGGGACGCGGGCGATTTTGCCCGAACGTTCGCCGACCGAACCCGGTTCTATAGTGTGAGCGGCCGCCTCGCAGGCCTCGACGCGACCGAAAGGATTTCGTGAAGCGCTTGACCCCGGTCATCCTGGCGCTGTTTCTCCTCCCCGCGGCGCTGCGCGCGGAGAAGGGGCTCACCCGCGCCCAGCAGATCGAGCTTCGCACCTACACCCGCCAGCTCGCCGACCCCGACCGCGAGGCCGAAACCAAGCTCGAAGCCGCCACGCTCCTGCTGACCCGCAGCTATCCCCAGGCCCCCGAGGCGCTGGTGGACTTCCTCACCGGCGAGAACAGCCCCCCCGCCCGCATCGCCGTCGCCGAGGCGATCGCCCGGAACGGTACGGACAACCCCGCCTTCATCACCCCGCTGATGAAGATGCTCACCGGGAAGGACGCGTCGGTCCGCCCGGTCGCCGCGCGGGCGTTGGCGTCCTACACGAACAGCGGGGTGCTCGCGAAGCTCACGGGGATCGCCCTGGACGCCAAGCGCCCGAAGGCGTTGCGGCTGGTGGTCATCGGCGCCCTGGAGCGGACGCTCGACCGCCGGGCCGTCGACGCCCTGATCCGCCTGCTCGACGATCGGGACGAAGGCGTTCGCGCCGCCGCGGCCAAGTCGCTGGCGAAGCTGACCAACATTCGTACCTTCGGCCCCGACCGCAAACGGTGGAAACGCTGGTGGGCCCGCAACAAGGACAAGGACCGCACCGCCTGGCTGGCCGATCTGGCCGAGAGCCTCGCCCGCTCGAAAACCGCCCTGGAGGTCGAAAACGCCCGCCTCCGCGACCGCCTCGCCGCGGCGACGCGCGAGATCTACAACGCTGCCGCCCCGGCCGGGCGGGATGAGAAGCTTCTGGAAATCTTCCAAGACCCGGTCGCCGAGGTCCGGCGCGTGGGAACGCAGATCGCCCACAGCAAGATCGCCGCCAACGAGGAGGTCTCCGAGCCGGTCCGGGCGCGGGTTCGCGAACTGCTCGGGGACCCGTCCGCGGAGGTCCGCGAAGAGGCGGCGATGCTGGTGGCGAGCCTGTCGGACGCCTCGGCGCTGCCGGCGCTGCTCAAGCGACTCGAGACCGAGACCGTCCCGGGCGTCACCGAGGCGCTGCTCAAGGCGCTGGGGCAGCTCCGCAACCCGGCCGCCCTCCCGGCGGTGCTGGGGAAGCTCGAGGCCGAGGACGACGAGGTCGCCGCCGCCGCCGCAGCGGCGCTGGCGCCGGTCGCCCAGGCCAAGCCCCTCGAAGCGCCCCGGCGCAATCGGATTGCCGGGGCGTTGCGGAAGACCTTCCGCCGGCGCACCGACGGGGCCAACGGGCACAAGCTCCGCGAAGCGCTGCTGGCGGCGATGGGCGCCCTGGGCGACCCGACGCTCTCCGACGTGATCGTCGAGGGGCTCACCGACGCGACCGCCACCGTCCGTCTCGCGGCCGTGCGGGCGTTGCAGGAACTGGGCGAGCCGAAGGCGGCCGGACGCATCGAACCGCTGCTGCGGGACGCCGACCGCGGCGTCCGCCAAGCGGCCATTGCGGCGCTGGGCGCCCTGGGCCCGCGGGCGTACCTGCGGAACATCCTCGCCCGCACCGACCCCGGCGCCGAGACGGACGCCGCCGTCCGCGAGCAGGCCTGGACCGTCGTGCTCAGCGCCCTCGGCGAGGCGGACGCCGAGACGATCGCCGCCGCTCTGGAAAGCCTCGAGCGCCGCGAAGACGCCCGCGACCAGCGTATCCGCCTGATGGAGATGCTGGTGGACCGCCTGCGTTCGAGCGACTCAGACCGGCTCCCCGCCGCCCAGCGTCGCCTCGGCACGCTGCTCGTCGCCGCAGGCCGACCGGCCGAGGGCGCCTCGCAGCTCGCCGAGAGCTACCGCACCTTCGCCAAACGAGACCCCGACGCCGCCCGGGAGGTCTGGCGGCAGTGGGTCTCGGCGCTGCTGGCGGCGGACGACGCTGCGGCGGTCAAGGCCGTCGCCGCCCAGTCGGACGAGAAGCTCGCGGCCGAGGCCCGCGCGGAGCTGCTCGATCACGTCAAGACGCTGCGGGCGAAGGAGAAATGGGCCGAAGTGGTCACCCTCAGCTCGGCGGCGCTGGACCAGTGGGGCGCGTCGCTGTCCGCCGAGCGGAGCGAGACGCTCACCGCGCATCTGAACGAAGCGCGCAAGGCCCGTCGCGCCGCCGACGCCCGGCGCGTCGCGACGCTGGTCAAGCAGCTCGGCAGCGCCGACGCCGACGCCGACGCCCGCAAAGCCGCGGGCGCGGAGCTCCAGGCAATGGGCCCGCGGGCCGTGGACCCGCTGCTGACGCAGCTCCGCAGCGTCCTGGCCGAGGAAAACAGCTCAGAGCAACTCGAGCAAGCGATCGCAGGCATTCTCCGCCAGATCGCCCCCAAGCTCACCGGGTACGACCCCGACGCCACGCGCGAGGCGAAGCTCGAGGCCGTCGAGGCCTGGATTCAGAGCCGCCGCGGATAGCCCACCTCCCGCCGCCGGGGGCCTCGACGCCATTTCGCTCCCGAACCGCTCCGCGAGCGCCGTCCTCCGGTGAGCTCCTCCCCGTTCCAGCCCCCCGGCGCGACGAGGCGCCTCCCGGACGCCCGCCGCGTTCCCCACCTGCCAGACTTGCCCGCCGGGCGGGCGTCGGGGGACAAAGTGGCAGCCTCACCACGAGCCCGATGCTTCGGTAAGATTATGTCGGTGCTACGGTTAGGAATATCTGGCATTCTCTTTGCAGCTTTGTTTGTCCGGACGCAGGGCGGCGCGCTATACAGAGAGACGGAGCGACGCCGCCCCGATTTGGAAACACAGATTGCCGGAAGAAGGAAGGAGACAAGCTCAGATGGCTATGTTCAGATGGGCCAACATGGTGGACCCGTTCTCGAC
>CAYTQL010000321.1:0-3874 GCA_964439555.1 uncultured Planctomycetaceae bacterium
TCTTATCAGATAAATAATAGACTGAACGTCTCTTAACCTCTGCCCGTTCTATCATGGACTGGTCCGACCCGATGCCTACGCTCCGGGCGGATAAGCAGATCCGCGCCCACTTCGACCTCCCGCCCCGCGCCAACCGCGGGCACCAGCCGTGGTATCTCTACGCCACCGGCGTGATCGACACCGCCCCCCGCGGCGAGGTCGAAATGCACTACCGATTCGACGCCGACGCGGTCCCGGGCGCCTGCCGCCTGGCGATGGAGCGGCCGGGCGATTTCGCCGAGGTGCTCATTAACGGCGCCCCCGCCGGGGCGTTCGACCAATGGTGGGTGGACGAGGACATCCGCAGCGCGGACGTCTCCGGGCTCCTCCGCGAGGGCGACAACGACGTGGTCCTTCGCTTCGACTACCGCCCGGACATGGAACTGGAAGACCTCTACCTCGTCGGCGACTTCGGCGTCGCCCTGAGGCCCGGGTTCGACGCCCCCGCCCCCGGGGCGATGACGCTGACCGCGCCGCCGCGGCAGCTCGACGCCGGCGGGTGGATCGGGCAGGGCCTGGACTTCTACGGAGCGGCCGTGCGGTACCGGCTCACGGTCGCGAAGCCCGACGGCGACCGCCGCGTCCGCCTCGGCCTGCCCGGCGTGCGTTGCACCTGCGCGGTCATCCACGTCGGCGACCGGCAGTTCCCGCTCCCTTGGCCGCCCTTCGCCGCGGACATCACCGACGCCCTCGAGCCCGGCGACAACGAACTCACCGTCGAGGTCATCGGCGGGCGGAAGAACATCCTCGGACCGCTGCACACCCCCTCGCGTCCCTGGACCGGGCCCGGCGAGTTCGAACCCGACAACGACAACTGGACCGACGCCTACGTCCTCAACGACCACGGCCTGATCCGGCCGCCGAAGCTGGAAATCCTGGAGTAGACGCAAGAGCCGGGCGCGGGCGCCGTGCGGTGGGTTGGATCGCAGTCCGGAGGGCGGGCGCCAACCACGCCCCTACGGCATCGGCAACGGGTCGCCGCACTCCCCGGGGGTCAGCCTGTTACGCACACCCGGCAGCGGCGGCTGCGCGGGCCGTCGAACTCGCAGAAGTACACCCCCTGCCAGGCGCCGAGGGTGAGCTTGCCGTCCACGATCGGAATCTGCTGGGCGCAGCCCATCATTGAGCTTTTGACGTGAGCCGCCGAATTCCCCTCCCCGTGTCGGTAGAAGCTCTGCTCCCAGGGGACCGCCGTATCCAGCGCCGCCAGGATGTCGTGCATCACGCTGGGGTCGGCGTTCTCGTTGATCGTCACCCCGGCCGTGGTGTGCGGAACGTACACGGTGACCATCCCGTCGGTGACGCCGCTTTCGCTCACGGCGTCGGCGACGTCGCGGGTGATATCGACCAGCTCATCACGTCGTCCGGTTTTCACGTCGAGGGTCTTGGTAAACATGTTGCCTCCGTGGTTCTGCCATTGCGTAGGGTCTACACGATGGCCGAGCCGACGGCAACGCCCGAGTGTCCGCCCGAGTGTCCGGGCCCGCGCCTGCGGTCAGTCGCCCTGCCTTGCATTGGGCCCGTCCCCCGCGGATAGTAGCTTCCGGAAGGAGTCAGGCATGAAACTGGACTCGCGGCCGTGCCGTTCAGCCGGTATGGCTCGTACAGCACTGTTTCGCAGGTTCAGGGGCGGAACGTCCCGGACGGGCTCTACCTGCGTAACGTGCACACGAACGCGGACCGCGAGCTGTTCCGCATCGAACTGCTCTCGCGCGGGCGGTCAGTGAAGTTCACCGAATCGGCCGATGCGTCGCGGCTGAAGCTCTCGAGCGGAAGCGGCGTCAGCGCGGAATTCTGCTTCGAACGGGCGGATTCCATCCGCGGGCGCCCCGACGAACTCGCCGCCTCCTCCGCCTCAGCGCGAGCGCAACACCCGAAGCGTCATCGGTCATTCGAGCAAACGAAAGCGAGCGAGCCGTGATCATCGAACCCCACATTCACATGTACTCCCGCACGACGGACGATTACGTCCGCATGTACGAAGCGGGCATCCGGGCGTGCCTCGAACCGAGCTTCTGGCTCGGGCAGGACCGGCGATATGCCGGGACCTTCTTCGATTACTTCAACCTGATCCTCAACTTCGAGACGACCCGGGCGCGGCGGTTCGGCATCGACCACTTCTGCGCGATCGCCTACAACCCGAAGGAGGCCGAGAACCGCCCGCTGGTCGATGAGGTCCTCGCGGGGATGGGCGAGTACCTCGACCACGAGCGGTGCGTCGCCGTCGGCGAGATCGGCTTCAACAACCTTACCGACAACGAGGAATACGCCTTCCGCCGGCAGCTCGAAATCGCCGGCGAACGGGAGATGCTCGTCATCGTCCACCTGCCCCATTTCCATAAGCCCGAGGGCATCGTCCGGACGATGAAGGTCGTTCGCGAGTTGGGCTTCCCCGAGGACCGCATCTACCTCGACCACAATACCGAGGAGACGATGGAACAGGCCCGGGGCACCGACTGCTACCTGGGCTTGACGGTCTACCCCATCAGCAAGCTGACGCCCGAGCGGGTCAGCCACATCGTGCGGACCCACGGGGCCGACAAGCTCATCGTCTCCGGCTCGGCCGACTGGGGCGTCTCCGACCCGCTGTCGCTGGTGAAGGTCGTGGGCTACCTCGCCGACGACGGGCACGACGAACAGACCATCCGCAAGCTCGTGTTCGACAACGCCATGGACTTCTACGGCCGATCGGACCGCTGGACGCCGGAGTTCGACATCGAGCCGATGGACCCGCGCGAGTTCCAACGCTGAGCCCACCGCAATGATCATAGAACCGCAGGCAGCGCAGGCAATGCGAGAAACCGCGCGGGCGCCGTACCCCGCGCCCCGGTCACGCCGCCCGGTCCGTTGTCCCACGCACTGCGGCGCCGCGCCCATCGGCGCTTTTGCGGCGGACTGTCTTCGTTAGAATGGCCGAGATGCGAGCTCTTCCCGACAAAATGCGAGCGTGGCTGGAACTGCTGCGGGCGCCGAACCTGCTGACCGTGCCGGGCGACCCGGTCGCCGGGGCGGCGATCGCCCTGCTGGCCGGAGCCGACGACGCGGCCGGGCAGTTCTGGTGGACCGTCCGCATCGCCGCGGCGTGCGCCGTCGCCGTGCTGCTCTACGCCGTCGGGTTGATCCAGAACGACCTGGCCGATCTCGACGTGGACGCCCTGGAACGCCCGGGGCGCCCCCTGCCCTCCGGGCGCGTGCGTCCCCGCAGCGCCTATCGCCTGCTGGCGGTGCTGGCGCTGGCGATGCTGGCGATTGCGGCACTGGCGTATCTGCCGATGCTCTGGGTCACGGCCGTGCTGGGGATCGTGATCTCGCTGTACAACCGCGCGACCAAGGCGATGCGCCTGGTGGGCCCGCTGAACATGGGTCTCTGCCGCGGCGGGTCCCTGGTTCTCGGTGCAGCGGCCGTCGGGTGGGAAGGCCTGGGGCAGTGGCCGGTCTGGATGGCGGCGGCGGGGCTGACGCTTTACGTGGCGTCGGTGACGGCGATCGCCCGCGGCGAGACGCAGCGCCGCCGCCTGGGCTTCCTGAAGTGGGCCCCGGTGGCGGTCGCCTTCGCGTGGGTCGCGTCGCTCGGCGTCTGGCGGGTGCTGAGCGTCAGCTGGGACGGCATGGTCTCCTACACCGCGCTGGGCGGCTGGGCGGTGGTCTGGGTCGCCCTCTGGCCGGAGCACCTGCGGGGGACGCCGGAACCAAAGGTGGTCCAGGGCGTGGTGGGGGTGCTCATCGGTGCGTTGATGCTCTTCCAGGCGGCGCTGGTCGCCCTGCCCGGACCCCTGTGGCTGCCCGGGTCGCTGGGGCTGCTCGGGCTCTGGGTGCTCCATTGCTGGCTGGCGAA
>CAYTQL010000322.1:0-3874 GCA_964439555.1 uncultured Planctomycetaceae bacterium
GTCCGGTGACGAGGAAGAGCCCGCGGGGACGCCGGCAGAGCGAGTGGACGATGGGGGGCAGCCCGATCTCGTCGAAGGTGAAGATCTTCGTGGGAATCAGACGAAGGACCAGCGCCGTGTTGCCCCGCTGCTGGAAGATCGCCGTTCGGAACCGTCCCTCGTCGCGGTATTGGAAGCCGAAGTCGGTGCTCCCGCCCTCCTGGAGCTCCTGCTGGTTCCGCTCGGGGGTGATCGCCTTCATCAGGGAGACGGTGTCGTCCGGTTCGAGGACCTTGGTATCCAGCGGGCGAAGCCGCCCGTGATGCCGCAGCACCGGGGGCATGCCCACCGTGAGGTGAAGGTCGCTGGCCCCTCGCTTGATGCAGGTCTCCAGCAGTCTATCCATGTGCAACGTCGCCATGCGATCGTCCTTTCGCAGCTATTATTCGTTTTTGCGTACAGCTCGGGAAACCCCGCCCTCCGCGCCGGCGGGGCGCGTGATGGCGCTAAACCTCCGCAGAATCATGGGCTAGGGCAAAACCGGACTTCGGGAGTTTCATGCGATGAATTCTTCGGCCTGGGTGATGCGGGCAACCTCGTCCGGGGTGGTCACGCCGTTGCGAATCTTCGTGCGCCCGTCCTCGACCAGCGCTCGCATCCCCGCGGCGCGGGCGGCTTTGCGGATCTCGGCGAGGGAGGATTGGTTGAAGGCGAGCTCGCGGATGACATTGTCCATCACCATCATCTCGAAAATGCCCTGTCGCCCGCGGTATCCGGTGCCCCCGCAGGCCTTGCAACCCGCGCCCCGGTAAACGGTTAGACCCTCCATCTCCTCCTCGGAGAACCCCAGAAGTCGCAGGACCGCCGGATCCGGGTCGGGGTACTCCTCCTTGCAGTCCGAACAGATCATCCGCACCAGCCGCTGGGCCATCACCGCCTGGATGGAACTGGCCACGAGGAAGGGCTTGACGCCCATCTCGATCAGACGGGTGATCGCGGAGGGTGCATCGTTGGTGTGAAGTGTACTGAAAACCAAGTGTCCAGTCAGTGCGGCCTGAATCGCCACTTCGGCGACCTCCAAGTCGCGAATTTCGCCCACGAGGATGATGTTAGGCGCCTGGCGCAACATCGAGCGAAGTATCGAGGCGAAGCTCAGACCGATCTGTTCGTTGACCTGGACCTGGTTGATCCCGGTGAAGTTGTACTCCACGGGGTCTTCTGCAGTGATGATCTTGCGGTCCGGGCGGTTGAGCTCGTTGATGGCGGAGTAGAGCGTCGTCGTCTTTCCGGACCCGGTAGGTCCGGTTACCAGGAAAATCCCGTTGGGGCGCTTAATGATTGACTGAAAACGGGCGTAGTCTTCCGCCTCGAAGCCCAGCGAGGTGACCCCGAGTTCTGCGCTTTCCGGGCGGAGGATACGCAGGACCATGCTCTCGCCGTGGTAGGAGGGAAGGGAGGAGACGCGGAAGTCCACCGGCGAGCCGAGCACGTCCATCTTGATCCGCCCGTCCTGGGGGAGGCGTTTCTCGGCCAGGTCGATCCCCGCCATGATCTTCATGCGGTTGATCACCGGTCCCTGCATCCGCTTGGGGATGTTGTCCCGTTCCACGTTCACGCCGTCGACCCGGTAGCGGACGCGGACGCGATTGCCCATCGGCTCGACGTGGATATCCGAAGCGCGCATCTTGACCGCCTCGGTGATCACCATCGTCACCAGGCGGATGACCGGCGCGTCGTCCTCGGTGTAGTACTGGTCCGGGTCGCGGTTGACCAGGGAGATTTCGTCCGCCTGCGACGCCTCGGAGAGCTTGTGGACCTCGGCGTCGACGCTGACGTCGTCGCGGACGAAGTCGTCGATGAAGCTGCGGAGCTTCGATCGGCTCGTCAGGCAGGGCTCGAGTTCGCAGTTGAGGCGGAATCGCAGCATGTCGAGCGTCTCGAGGTCCAGCGGGTCGGTAATCACCACCTTCAGACGGTTGCCCTCCTTGCCCAGCGGGAGAACGAGGTGCCGCCGGATGAGGTCCTCGGGAATGAGCCCGAACTCCTCGGGGGTCAGCGCGTTGCGGTCGAGGTCGATGTACTCCATGTCGTACTGGCTGGCCAGGGCCTTGGCGATATCCTCCTCGTCCGCCAGCCCGATGGTCACCAGGGCTTCCCCGATTCGCATCCCCTCTTCCGTCGCGTGCTGGAAAGCTTCCTCCACCCCCGCCTCGGTCACCACGCCCCAATCAATCAGAATCTCGCCGAGTCGTCGCTTCTTTCGTGCCATAGTCCGCTCTACTTCGGGCTCAGGACCGGAACTTGGAGAACCGCGGAATCGACAGGCTTCGCTCCGGGGTGCGAAACCCGCGGCCGCACGGACCCGGCCGCGGCGGTCGGGCCCATCAGAGAGGTCTGATTCTAGCCCGTCGGACAAATCCGGGTCAAGGAAGGTTTGGTCTTCGTCCGATATGAACCGATTGACCCGGCGAGACCGGCGGGGCGGGAAGGGGTTTCATGTGATTGGCTTCTGACCGTAGGCCCTGCGCAGCTTTTGGGCGGCAGCGAGGAGGTGACGCTCGGTCTTGAGGAAGCTCACGAGGTGACTGGTCGAGACGCCCAGGACGCCCGCGGCGTCCGCGAGACGCCCCTCGACGGCGTTGAGCAGGTCGAGCACTTCCGCCGCGACCGTCCAGAAGCGACGGTCCTTCCGCCCGAGCTGGATGCGCCGCTTCCCTCCGCCTTTCGAGGTTCTGAGCACGTCCGTCAGCTCCGCCGGGAGCGGCCGGTCGGTCGCGAAACGCCGTCGGGTCTCCAGTGCGAGGTTCATCCGAAGGCGGCGCAGGGCGTTTCGCCGGTTCTCGTGCTGAGAGCGCCGCTCCGTGGCGGTGGCGACCACGCCGGTAGGCTCGTGGACGAGGCGCACGCCGGAGGTGACCTTGTTGCGGTGCTGCCCCCCGGGCCCGGACGCCCGGAAGAGGTCCACGGTGCACTCGGCGAGCAGGGCATCGTCGTCGAGCCGGAGGTGCGGTCGTTGAACGAACATGGGCGGATGATACCCCCGCCCGCCCGGGCTGCAAAGCCTTCGGCGGCGTTGACCGCCCCGGCGTCGCCTGCGATAGTGCAGCCGGTTCGAGAGGGGATACGCCCGTGACGCCTTTGCGCCGAGACCATGGTCCGATCGAGCTTCCGCCTGCCCGGCGTCAAGGGAAGACGCACCTGCTGCGCGCCGTCCGGGGGGGCATTGTCGTGCTGCTCTACGCGCTGCCGGTTGCACTGTACCTCTATTCCGCGACCGGCTTTACGAGGCAGATCAACCCGGACGGAATCGCCTACATCCGCCTGGCGCAGCACTGGGCGGCCGGGCGGTGGGACCAGGCGGTGACCAGCTACTGGGGTCCGCTGTATTCCTGGCTGATCGCCCCGATGGTGGGGCGGATCGACCCCCAGCACGCGGCCGGGCTCGCCGACCGGCTCAGCGCCTTGCTGTTCGCCGCGGCGACCGCGGGGCTCTTCGCCCGAGCCAGCGGACGCTCCCTGCGCCGCCCGATCACCGCGGTCGTGTTCGCCGTGGCCGCGGTGACGGCGTGGGCGCGCATCCCGCACTGGATCACGCCCGATCTGCTCATGGCCGGGATGGTGACTGCCTGCCTGTATTTCGCGCTGCGCATGCTCCGTCGCCCGCGGACGCGCGCCGCGTTGGGAATGGGGCTGACCGGCGGGTTGATGTACCTGACCAAGAGCTACGGCCTGCCGTTTTTCGTCGTGCTCTTTGGCGCGACGGTGCTCGCGCGCCGGCTCGGGCGACGCCGCTGCCGCCGGGCCCGCTTCCGGTTGGGGGCGTGGCTGACCGCGGCGGGCAGCGCCGCGGTGTTGATCGTCCCGTGGGTCGCCGCCATCAGCGCCCGCGACGGGC
>CAYTQL010000323.1:0-3864 GCA_964439555.1 uncultured Planctomycetaceae bacterium
GGGGGCTGGGGAATCTCGGCGGCAGCGGCGATCAGTTGTTCCTTGGTCATTGGGGCGTCTCCGCGCGTGATTCGGTCGTGGGGATTCGGAAGCACAGCACCGCCCCGAGCTTGGGGTCTTCGGCGGCGTCGGCGTCGACCCAGAGGCGCCCGCCGTGCTCGGTGACGATCTTGTGGGCGATCGCCAGGCCCAGCCCGGTGCTCGACTCCCCCTCGGTCTTGCGCCCGGACCCGGTCCGGTAGGGCTCGAAAAGCTTCTCGACCTCTTCGGGGTCGAACCCGGGTCCCTGGTCGGTCACGCGGGCGGTCACGGCGTCGTCGTCGGCGCGGGCGTCGAGGAAGACCTTCGCCCCGGGCTCGGAATGCTCGACGGCGTTGCCCGCGAGGTTGGCGATCACTTGTCCGAGCTTGCCCGCGTCGGCGTTGACCGGCGGGAGGTCGTCCGGGATGCGGCGGACCAGTTCGACCCCCTTGCGCCGGGCATGGGGCTCGACGTAGCGCAGCGCCGATTCGATCACCTCGCGGAGGTTCACCGGCGCGCGGTCCAGGCGGAGCCGCCCGGACTCGATGGTCGAGACATCCAGGAAGTCCTCGATCAGGCGGACCATCTCCTCGCCTGCCTCGTGAATGAAGTCGAGGAACTCGCGCTGCTCGTCGGAGACGTCACCGCCGAGGTCGTCCAGGATCAGTTCGGCGAAGTTGACGATCACCCCGGCCGGCTTGCGGAGGTCGTGAGCGGCCATGCCGAGAAACCGGTTCTTCAGCTCGTTGGCCCGCGCCAGTTCCGCGTTGGTTTTCTGGAGCCGCCGGGAGAGGTCGCCCAGTTCGGCGTTAAGCTCGAGGAGCTTCTGCTGCATGGCGTCCAGTTCGCGGGAATCGGCTGCGCCGAGGAGGAGAACGCCGTCCTCGCAGCGCGCGGCGTGAACGTAGAGGGTCTTCGGCGGACCCTGGGGCGTTGTGACGTTGACCAGGTGTCCCCCGGCGTCGTTGCGGACCATCTCATCGGGGGAGGGGGCGTGGGCGAAGTCCACGAGCAGGTCGGTCAAGGCGCGTCCGCGGGGATCGCTGCCGGTGAGCTCCGCGGCGTAGGCCGAAGCCCGGGCGATCTTCCCGTCGTCGTCGATCAGCAGTGCTGCGACCGGGGCGTGCTCCCAAAGATAGCGTTCGGCGAATTGCTCGCCTTTTAACGTGTCCATCCGTCCCACCCTTCAGTCCCGGAGCCTGCACTCCAGTTCGGACAGCGATCCGACGTAATCGACGTTCCGCTCTTCGAGCACTTCCAGACCGCCTGCGTGAAATGCCTGCCCGCCGACGATGATCGGCAACTCGGCGTATCGGTCCCGGAGGGCGTCCAACGCCTCGAGCAGCGCGGGCAGGTTGAAATATACGCTCAAGGAAAGCCCGAGCAGGTCGGGCGATTTGTCCTCGATCAAGTCCATGAGGTCTTCCAGCGGCGTGTTCGCGCCGAGATGGTATCCGTGCCACCCATGCAACTCGGCCACGTCGGCGGCCATCTTGCCCCCGAGCTGGTGATACTCGTTGGCGGCGCAGGAGACCACAAACGCGCGGTCCACGTGCTCGGCCGCGAAGAGGCGCGGATAGACCAGCGTCAGCAGCGACTCGGTCGTCGCCGTGGCCAGGTGCTCGGCGGCGACGGAAACTTCCCCCGCCTGCCAGCGCCGCCCGACCTCGTACAGGGACCGCTGGAAAAGCTCCTCGTACAGCGTGCGAACCTCGACGTCCTCCTCGAGCAGCCGCTCGACGATCTCTGCGCACCGGCGACGGTCGCCGGCGAGAAGCCGCTCCAGGTACTCCTCATAGGTTCCGTTCATTTCCATGGCAGCCATCCGTATCGGCGGACCGGCAATCGCCGTGCGACGACGAGACGGAACGTTCCCGCCCGAGGCGGGCCGAACGAAGAGCCCGCGCCAAGAGAAGTTGCGCAAATGAACTGTTCCCCCTACGGGGAACCTCTACTTGACTTATAGTTGTTTACCCGACTTCAGACAACGAGTTTCCTTATTTTTACTACGTCGCCGCTTTTCGCTGGGGCGGGCCTAACCAAGCGATGTCCCGGGACGCTCGGCGTCCGAGCAATGCAGGAAGAGATAAGGTCCGATCGGCGCTTACCTTAGCAGATTGATTCGCCCGGAACGTACCTGGGGATCGGGCCGATGCGCCTCGTAGGTTCGCACCGCCGAACGGAGGAAATTCGCCAACCATCCGGGCAGCCCCCGATTGCGGCGGACGACAGTTGGTCGAGCTGAACGCTCGCACGCCCGATTCGCGACGCTCGGGCCGCGACGTTGCAGAGACGGGCGCAGCGCGCCCGGCGCGGAGAGCACGGGCAGCGAGGCGCGCACCGCTCAGGCCCTCGGAATGCGTTCCGGCGAAAAGAGCGAGACGAGCTCATCGGCGTGCTCGCTCGCCCAGAGGATCGCCACTCCGGCGATCTCGGGGTCGAACTGCCTCCCCGAGCCCATCCGGAGCTCGCCGATCATCTGCTCGACGGTGCAGGGCTCCTTGTACACGCGATCCATGAGCATCGCGTCCATGCTGTCGGCCACCCGGATGATCCGGCTGGGCAGGGGGATCTCCTCGCCGCGAAGTCCGTCGGGGTACCCGGTTCCCATCCAGTCCTCGTGGTGATGGCGGATCAGCGTCGCCTCCACGGCGAAGAGCGAAACCTGGGAGACGATCTGTTCGCCGAGTTCCGGGTGCAGGCGGATGAAGGCGAACTCCTCCGGGCTCAGGCGGGCCGGCTTGGTCAGCAGGTGGTCCGGGACGCCGATCTTCCCCGCGTCGTGGAGCAGGGCGGCCGTGTGGAGCTGTCGCTTGACCTCCTCGTCGAGCCCAAGCACCTCGGCGAGTTTCATTGCATACGCGGCCACGTGGTCGCTGTGACGCCGGGTGCACGGGTCCTTCGCCTCGACGGCGCGGGCGAGGGCCCGGACGCTCTCCAGAGCCGAGGACGCGTCGTCCGCCTCGCGGCTCATCGCCTCGGCGGCGCGGAAGGGCAGGGCGGACTGCGTTTGCTCGGCGTCGCAGGCCTTGCGGACCGCGGCGACCAGCTCGGGCATGCGGAAGGGCTTGTTGAAGTAGTCGTACGCCCCGAGCATCAGCGCCTGGGCGATGCACCGCGGTTCGCGGAGCCCGGTGATCAGGATCACCCGCGTCCCGGGGCTTCGTTCGGCGACCTCGGCCAGCAGGTCCAGCCCGGTGATGTTGGGCATGGACACGTCGGCCACCAGCACGGCGAAGGTCTCCCGCGCCAGGAGCTTTTGCGCCCAGCGGGAATCGACGGCGACCTCACAGCGAAACCCCTCCGCCGCCAGCTCCTCGCGCAGGAGGGCGCAGACCTGCGGCTCGTCATCCACGATCAACACTGATTGACCTTCACAGACCATGTTCGCTCCGTTGCTCCGCTTGCGGCGGTGACTCGTCATTGCGTTGACTCACTGAAGGGTTGCGCTGCCGCCGCGGCGGGGCGGAACCCCTCCGCCGGGGGCTCAGCAGGGGCAGCACACCCCGTTCCATGAGCTGTATCGGCAGGGCGGCGGCTAGAAATCACAAAAACCACTAAGAAGCCCTAAGAGTCAATATATCCTATTTTTGCTTAAGACCCCCTAATCTTGGCTCCGATGAAGGGGGTGAAGCGGTGAGGCCAGTCAAACGAGCAGACACGCGGTCGGTCGAGTTTTCCACTCTCTCCGACCCCCGACTCCACGAGACGAGGCCGACCTTCCGGGCGGGCGCCCGGGCGGGTCTGCTCGTGCCTCGCCGACACGTCAAACAAGGTCACACCGAAGCCTGAAGGAGAAGCTATGAAGTGAGCCACCCCCGGCTCGGGTAGTCTTTGGATTTA
>CAYTQL010000324.1:0-3849 GCA_964439555.1 uncultured Planctomycetaceae bacterium
CGAGTGCGTCAAGCACGCCGTGATCCGCGATTTCGCCCTGCTCGATTTCCTGCGCGAACGCCGCACCGCCCTCTTCGACCGCGACCCCGACGTGACGACGGAGCTGATCGCCCGGAACGTCGCCATCAAGGCGGCCGTGGTGGCCGAGGACGAACGGGAATCCGGCGTGCGGGCGCACCTGAACTTCGGGCACACCTTCGGGCACGGAATCGAGACCTCCATCGGCTACGAGAACATCCGCCACGGCGAGGCGGTCTCGCTGGGGATGATCGCCGCGGCCCGCCTGGGGCAGCGGCGCGGGCTCATCGACGGGCAGGTCGTCGGCACTCTCCGCGAGGTGCTGGAGCTACTCGAGCTGCCGGTGAGCCTCCCCTCGCTGGATGTCGACGACGTCTGGGGGCACATGCGGCACGACAAGAAGAACCGCGCCGGGAAGCTCCGCATGATCCTCCCGACCGGCCCGGGCGAGGTGGACATCTTCGACGACACGCCGGAGCCCGAGGTCCGCAAGGCTCTGGAGTCGCTGAGAGCCTGACGACCTCAGCGGAGAGTGCCCGACCGGTCCCCGCAGCGCGGGGTATGTCGGAGCAGTTCGCCGCCGAACTCCGGCCTTCGCCTCTGGCGTCGCTTCTCCCGGGCTGCTACGCTTCGGGGCATGCAAGCGACTCCTGATCATCCTCACGCGGTGGACCTTTCGGTGGAGATCGCCGGCGTGAAGCTTGCGAACCCGCTGATGACCGCCAGCGGTACGTGCGGGTACGCCAACGAGTACGCCGACTTCGTGGACCTCCACGAGCTCGGGGCCTTCGTGACCAAGTCCATCACCGCGGCCGAGCGGATCGGCAACGACTACCCCCGCGTGGTCGAGACCCGCGCGGGGATGCTCAACGCGATCGGGCTGGCGAACGTGGGGCTCGAAGCGTTCCTGGACGAGAAGGTCCCGAAGCTCCGGGAGTTGGGCCTGCCCGTGTTCGTCAACGTCGCGGGGACCACCGAGGAGGACTATCTCCGCGTCGCCGAGGCGATCGACGGCGTGGACATCATCCGCGGGGCGGAGTTGAACATCTCCTGCCCGAACGTGAAGGAAGGCGGCATTCAGTTCGGCACACATCCCGGGCAGGTGGAGAAGATCACCCGCGCGGTGCGGGAGGCCTGCCGTTCGAACATCCTCATCGTCAAGCTCTCGCCGAACGTCACGGACATCTGCGAGACCGCCGCGGCCGCGGTCGAAGGCGGAGCGGACGCCCTGAGCCTGATCAACACCTTCACGGCAATGGCCGTCGACGTGGAGCGCCGCGAGCCGATCCTCGCCAACCGGACCGGGGGCCTCTCGGGCCCGGCGATCCGCCCGATCGCGGTGCACATGGTCCACCAGGTCTACTCGCGGGTCGCGCGGGGCGCGGGCGTGCCGCTCATCGGCATGGGCGGCGTCCAGTACCCCCACGACGCCCTGGAGTTTCTCCTGGCCGGGGCGAGCGCGCTGGCGATCGGCACGGCGCTGTTCGTGGACCCCGCGGGAATCCTCCACATCAAGCGAGGCATCGCCGAGTACCTCCGCCGCCACGGACACCGCAGCGTCACCGAGATCGTCGGGACGCTGAACGCCGGGGCATAGCGTCGCCCGTCGAGGGGCCCCCGGAGGCTCGCCGGGCTTGCCCGCCTCGTCGCTCCATCGCGCAACCGCTGTTTCGCGGCGTCGGGATGGCGTTAATAATCCAATAATTCACGGGCACTTGCAGCGCGGGGATACAAAGCGTCGCAGCGCGCCCATATAATCCCATGAGCTGTCGATTCGTCGCGAACAGGAACAGGCAATGAAAGTCTTCATGTTGGGTTGGGAATTCCCGCCGCACATCAGTGGTGGACTGGGCACGGCCTGCTACGGGCTGACCAAGGGGCTCAGCGAGAACGGCGTGGAGGTCTGCTTCGTCCTCCCCACCACCGTCCCGGTGGACTCCGGGAACCACGTGCAACTGCGCAGCCCGAGCGACCTCGCCGGCGGCGCCCCGGCGCGCCGCCGCGGACGGGAGCGTTCGACCGGGACCGCCGAGCCGCACGCGGAGGTCGTCGAGCCCTTCGAGCACATCGAGTTGCACAAGGTCGAGGCGTTCCTCCAGCCGTACGGGAACGTCGAGACCTACGACCAGGCCATCCGCGAGTACATCGCCCGCCGACAGTTCCTCCGCACCGAGGGCAAGGCCGAAGAGGACGAGCCCGACGCCCCCGCCGCGGAGGGGCCCGAAACGGAGATCCCCGAAGCGCCCGCTCCCCCGGCCGCCCCGAGCGGAAGCTTCAACGTCGGCGGCGGCGCGAATTACGAGGGCGACCTCTTCGGACAGATTCACCGCTACGCCCGCCTGGCGGTGGAAATCGCCCTCGGCGAGGAGTTCGACGTCGTCCACGCCCACGACTGGATGACCTACCCCGCCGGGCTCGCCGTGGCCGCGGCGACCGGCAAGCCGCTGGTGATCCACGTCCACAGCACGGAGTTCGACCGCGCCGGCGAGCACATCAACCAGCAGGTCTACGACGTCGAGCGCGCCGGGATGCACGGGGCGGCGAAGGTCATCTGCGTCTCGGCGCTGACCGGGCGACTCGTCGAACACCGTTACGGCGTGCCGCCGGAGAATATTCACATCGTCTACAACGCCGTGGAGATGCCCGCAAACGCCGCAAACAACTTCACCGCGCCCATCCGCCGGGAGGAGAAGATCGTCCTGTTCCTCGGGCGGGTCACGATGCAGAAGGGCCCGGAGTACTTCCTCCACGCCGCACGCAAGGTCATCGAAAAGGACAAGAACGTCCGGTTCGTCACGGCCGGGTCGGGCGACATGATCCGCCGGATGATCCAGCTCGCCGCCGATCTGAAGATCGGCAGCCACGTGACCTTCACCGGCTTCCTCCGCGGGCAGGACGTGGACCGCGTCTTCCGCATGGCCGAGCTGTACGTGATGCCCAGCGTCTCCGAGCCGTTCGGGATCGCCCCGCTGGAGGCGCTCTCGCACAATGTGCCGGTGCTGATCTCCAAGCAATCGGGCGTCAGCGAGGTGCTCACCCACGCGCTGAAGGTGGACTTCTGGGACACCGACGAGATGGCCAACAAGATTCTGGCCGTCCTCCGCCACAAGCCGCTCCAAACGACCCTCTCCCAGCACGGACAGATCGAGCTGCGGAAATTCTCCTGGTCCGACTCCGCCGCGAAAGTCAAAGAGGTCTACCAGAGCGTAACCCGGTGAACGGGCGCCGCGGCGCCTCGACCGCGACCGCCCTGCTGGCGCACTTGCAGCCCTTCCGCCGATACGTACACTGAACGTGCCGCAACGGAGGCGGCCGTAATCGAAAACCCCGTGCCGGGACCGCGCAATGGCCTCAGTCGTCTTCTATTTCCAGGTGCACCAGCCTTTCCGGCTGCGACGCTACAGCATCTTCGACAGCGACACGAACTACTTCGATGACACGCGCAACCGCGACATCTGCCGAAAGGTCGTCGAAAAGTGCTACCTCCCCGCCACGGAGATGATCGAGGAGCTCATCCGCCTCCACGAGGGGCGCTTCCGCGTGAGCTACTCCCTGACCGGGACGGTGATCGAGCAGTTCCGGCTCTGGGCGCCGGAGGTGCTGGAGATCTTCCGCCGCCTCGCCGAGACCGGTTGCGTCGAGTTCATCGCCGAGACCCACTACCACTCGCTGGCCTTCCTCTACAACCGCGACGAATTCGTCGCCCAGACGCAGAAGCACTCGGACCTGATGGAGGAACTCTTCGGGCAGCGACCACGCGTCTTCCGCAACACGGAACTGACCTACAACAACGACGTCGCCAAGGTCGTCGAGGACATGGGCTTCGACGCC
>CAYTQL010000325.1:0-3834 GCA_964439555.1 uncultured Planctomycetaceae bacterium
CCCGTCGAACCGGCGGGAGAGCGAGCTGAGCACCCGCTTGATTTCCACAGGCCTGTCGCCCCGCAGGGCGTAAGCCAGGGCGTGCATGATGATCTCGGTGTCGGTATTGAGCGTGAAGTGGTAATGCTGCTTGGCCAGCAGTTGGTCCCGCAGCTCGGTGTAGTTGGCGAGCTGCCCGTTGAAGGCGAAGGCGAACCACTTCCACAGACGCCCGTGGTGGCGCTCGAAGGGCTGGGCGTAGCGGACGTCGTCGAGCCCGCAGGTGGCGTAGCGGGTGTGCCCGATCGCCGCGGCGCCGGCGTACTCCGAGAGGATCTCCCGGTGCCCCTCCGGGTGGGACATCTTGAAGGCCTCGGAGACGGTGCCGATGGCCTTGTAGGTATCGAGAATCTGCATCCGCTCGGGGTGGTAGGTGCTCATCCCCGCTGCGAGCTGCCCGCGGTTCTGGAGGTCCAAAAGCATGCTCGGCATCAGTGCCGCGACGTTGCCCTTGGCTACGCACTTGCTCGCCGGCCCGCCGCGGGCGCGGGCCTTGTTCAACCAGCACAACGCCGCAACACCGCACTCATGATGAAGCTCGTCACTCATAGTCACTCCGGAATGGCAAAAGCGGCTCCGCGGTTGCCGTTCGGGTCGCTACGTCTTGCTCGTCTCCCGGATGCTCTCGTGGTATTCCTGGATCGTCCGGGCCGTGGGGCGTCCGGCGCGGAGGGCGGCGATGCCGTCGACGACCGCCTCGGCGGAAATCGCCGTGGTGATCAACGGGATCCCGTGGCTGACGGCGTTGATGCGGATCGCGCTTTCGTCCGCCCGAGGCCGGCGCCCCGAGGGGGTGTTGATGATCAGGTCGATCTCGTTGTTGCGGATCGCGTCGACCACGTGCGGGCGTCCCTGGGAGACCTTGTTGATCCGCTTGTTCGCCACGCGGTGGGAGTCGAGGAACTTGCTGGTGCCCTCGGTGGCGAGGATTTCAAAGCCCTTCGCGCGCACGCGTCGCACGGCCGGGAGGATGAGCTCCTTCTCGCCCGGCTTGACGGAGATGAACACCGTTCCCTCGGTCGGCAGGCGCGTGCCGGCGGCGAGCTGGCTTTTGGCGAAGGCGAGCCCGAAGTCGCGGTCGACGCCCATCACCTCGCCGGTGGATTTCATCTCCGGGCCCAGCACGGCGTCCACGCCGGGGAAACGGTTGAAGGGGAAGACGCTCTCCTTGATGCC
Organism: uncultured Planctomycetaceae bacterium; assembly: GCA_964439555.1. Lineage (GTDB taxonomy): Bacteria > Planctomycetota > Phycisphaerae > SM23-33 > SM23-33 > CAYTQL01. The sequence goes on from CAYTQL010000325.1 coordinate 1,216, forward strand.
GATGTGCGGCAGGGGCGGCAGGGGCTTGTCGAGCCCGAGCTCGGCGAGGGTCTGACCCATCATCACGCGGGTGGCGATCTTGGCGATCGGCACGCCGGTGACCTTGCTGACGAACGGAACGGTCCGCGAGGCGCGGGGGTTGACCTCGAAAACGTAGAGCTCTCCTCCGACGGCCGCGAACTGGATGTTCATCAGCCCGCGGACGCCGAGCTCGAAGGCCATCGCCCGGGTCGCGCGGGTCAGCTCCTCGATGACCTGCTCGCTGAGACGGTGGGGGGGCAAAGCCATCGCCGCGTCGCCGGAGTGCGTCCCGGCGAACTCGATGTGCTCCAGGATGCCCGCGACGTAGACGGTCTCTCCGTCGGCGACGGCGTCCACGTCCAGCTCGACGGCGTCCTCGAGGAACTTGTCGATCAGCACCGCCGCCCCCTCCGATGCTTCCAGCGCCAGGCCCACGAACCGCTTGAGGTCCTCGGGGGTGTAGACGATCTCCATCGCCCGCCCGCCGAGCACGAAACTCGGGCGGACCATGACGGGGTACCCGATCCGCTCCGCCGCGGCCTGGGCTTCCTCGAGGCTCGAGGCCATGGCGTTCTCGGGCTGCTGGATGCCGATCTTGTTGATCATCGCGGCGAACTGCTCGCGGTCCTCGGCCCGGGCGATGGCGGCGTGGGAGGTGCCCAGGATCGGCACGCCCGCGTCGGCGAGCCCCTCGGCGAGGTTCAGCGGCGTCTGCCCGCCGAACTGCACGATCACGCCCTTGGGCTGTTCGCGATGGATGATCTCCATCACGTCCTCGAGCGTCAGCGGCTCGAAGTACAGGCGGTCGGAGGTGTCGTAGTCGGTGGAGACGGTCTCGGGGTTGCAGTTGACCATCACGGCCGCGTAGCCCAGCTCGCGGAGCGTCTGGACGGCGTGGACGCAGCAGTAGTCGAACTCCAGTCCCTGCCCGATGCGGTTGGGCCCGCCGCCGAGGATGATCACCCCTTCGCGCTCGTCGCGGCGGGTTTCGTCTTCGTCCTCGTAGGTGGAGTAGTAGTAAGGCGTGTAGGCCTCGAACTCCCCGCCGCAGGTATCGACCTGCTTGAACACGGCGTGGAGGTCGAGGTCGCAGCGGCGCCGGCGGACCTCCGCTTCGGCGGTTCCGCCGAGCCGGGCGAGCTGCGCATCGGAGAAGCCCATCCGCTTGGCGTCGCGCAGTTCGGCGTCGCTCAGCGTCCGCCCGGCGAGGTCGCCCTCGGCGTCGACGAGCTGGCGGATGTTGTCCAGGAACCACGGGTCGATTTTCGTGTGCTCGTGGATTTCCTCGAGGCTCATGCCCTTGAGCATGGCGAGGCGGAGGTAGTAGAGCCGGTCGGCGTTGGGCTGGATGAGTTTCTGTTCGATGGTGTTCATGTCGACGTCTTCGGGGTCGGGGTCGCGCCCGTCGGCGCCGAGCCCGCTGCGCCCGATCTCCAGCCCGCGCAGCGCCTTCTGGAGCCCCTGCTTGAAGGTCCGCCCGATGGCCATCACCTCCCCGACCGACTTCATCGAGACGTGCAGCGTCGGGTCCGCTTCGGGGAACTTCTCGAAGGTGAACCGCGGGATCTTCACCACGCAGTAGTCGATCGTCGGCTCGAAGCAGGCGGGGGTCTCGCGGGTGATGTCGTTGGCGATTTCGTCGAGGGTCATCCCCACGGCGACCTTCGCGGCGATCTTGGCGATGGGGAAGCCCGTCGCCTTGGACGCCAAAGCCGAGGAACGCGAGACGCGCGGGTTCATCTCGATGATCGCCCGGCGCCCGGTCTCGGGGTGGACGGCGAACTGCACGTTGCACCCGCCGGAGGAGACGCCCACGGCGTTCATCACGCGCAGCGCCTCGTCGCGCATGTCCTGGTATTCGCGGTCGCTGAGCGTCTGGACCGGGGCGACCGTGATCGAGCAGACCACCACCGCATTGCTCATGCAGTCGCGCATCACCTCCAGCTCGAACTCCTTCCACCCGATGACGCTCTCTTCCAGCAGAACGCTGTGGACGGGGGAGATGTCCAACCCGGCGGTGACGAGCTGCTCGAACTCCTCGATGTTGTAGGCGATCGACCCGCCGCTGCCCCCGAGGGTGAACGACGCCCGGATGACCATCGGCAGCCCGAGGCGCTCGAGCTGCTCGGCCGCTTCCTCGCGGGAATGGACCAGTTCGCTGCGGAGCACGGCGATGCCCACCGACTCGGCGGTTTCCTTGAAGGCGTCGCGATCCTCGGCGCGGTGGATGACCTCGGCGTCGGCGCCGATCATCTCCACGCCGTACTTCTCCAGCAGCCCGCTCTTGGCGGCTTCCATGCCCAGGTTCAGCCCGGTCTGTCCGCCGAGGGTGGGCAGCAGGGCGTCGACCGCCTCGCGTTCGAGGATCGCCTCGAGCATCTCCAGCGTGATCGGCTCGACGTAGGTCCGCTCGGCCATCTCCGGGTCGGTCATGATCGTGGCCGGGTTGGAGTTGAGCAGGAGGACCTCGTAGCCTTCCTCCCGCAACGCCTTGCAGGCCTGGACGCCGGAGTAGTCGAACTCGCAGGCCTGGCCGATGACGATCGGCCCGGCGCCGATGATCAGAATGCGGTGGATGTCGGTGCGTTTGGGCACGGG
>CAYTQL010000326.1:0-3828 GCA_964439555.1 uncultured Planctomycetaceae bacterium
GAACACGCAGATCGAGAAGGTCGAGGAACGGATCTCCAACGTGCGGGAGGCACTCAAGGAGCTGGGCGGCCCCGATGGCCGAATCGAGGCCCGCGGCGAGAAAATCAATGCGCTGCGCGTGAAGCTCGAAACGCTCCAGGCCGAGAAAGCCCAGCTCGACGCGACGCGAGAGAAGCTCCGGGCCGAGACCGAAGCGATGATCCGGGCCGCGATGCAGGAACTGGAACCGGCGACGGAGGCAACCCGAAAGGAAATCGCCCCGACCTCCATAGGACCGGTCAGGACGAAGGCAATCCGGAGGGGTTCGACCCAGCCGCTCGGCTGATCCGACCGCCGGGGGCCGCGGACGCTCGGCCGGGACAACGTGGGGCGCATGGTCTGCCGCAAACCCGGTGTGCAATCTCTGCGGATTCTCCGCGGTTTCCCCCTTGCCGTTCCGGCACGTCGGGGGTAAAAAACGTTCAGCACGATCAGGGAGATGCTGATGCGAATCCGACTGCACATGATCCGGATATTCAACCGCCCCGACCGCTGAGCGGACGGATTCTCCAGCTTTCGAGCATCCCGGTCCGCTCCGGCGTTTGAGCGGGCCTTTTTCTTCCCCCCGCAGCCTCCGGGCCCGCCGCGCGAGCGACCCTGTTTCCGCGCGTTCGTAGAATAAGACATTGGGCCGATGAGCCTGCAACACCCCAAATCCATCTGGCAGTTGATGCGAGGCAGCCGGGGGCTCTACGCCCTCGCCGCGGCCGCACTGCTGACCGCCACGCTGGTGGGCTACCTCACGCCGCTGGTGGTCAAGGCCGCCACCGACAGCGTCATCGGCGACGCGCCGCTGAGCGAGTCCGGGGCGCTGAAGTCCCTGCTGCGCCCCTGGGAGCCGCCGGGCTGGCTGATCCGCCGCCTTTGGCCTTTCGCGCTGACGGTGGTGGTCCTCACGGCCGTGGCGGGCGTTTTCGACTACCTCAAGGGACGCTGGGCGGCGATCGCCACCGAGCGGACCTGTCGGGACCTGCGCGACCGGGTCTACGACCAACTCCAGCACCTGCCCGCGAGCTTCCACGACTCGGTGGACACCGGCGACCTCGTCCAGCGGTGCACCTCCGATATCGACACGATCCACCTGTTCCTCTCGATGCAGCTCGTGGAGGTCGGGCGCGGCGTGGTGCTCCTGGCCGCGGGCATCCCGCTGATGCTCGCCCTGTCGGCGCCGATGACGCTGGTCTCGATCATCCTGGTCCCCGCGCTGATCGGGTACGCTGTGGTCTTCTTCCTGAAGGTCCGCACGGCGTTCCGGCTCTCGGACGAGGCCGAGGGCGCCATGACCGCCCGCCTCCAGGAGAACCTCACGGGCATCCGCGTGGTCCGGGCCTTCGCCCGCCAGGACTTCGAGCAGCGGCGGTTCGGCGAACGGAACCGCACCTACCGGGACCGCGACTACCGGCTGATCCGCCTGCTGAGCTGGTACTGGTCGGTCAGCGACGTGCTGAGCTTCTCCCAGCGCGGGCTGACGTTGCTGGTCGGCGGGTACTGGGTGATGACCGGGCACCTCGGGCCCGCCTTCACGCTGGGCTCGCTGCTGGCGTTCTGGATGTACGTCAACCGCTTCCTCTGGCCGATCCGGCGGATCGGGCGGGTGCTCACGGAGCTGAGCAAGGCGTCGGTGGCGCTCAAGCGCATCCGGCTGATCCTCGACGCCCCGCGCGAGGAGGAGTGCATCGAGCCCCCCCGGCGCCACGCCCCGGAGCTGACCGGGCGGATCGAGGTCGAGCACCTCAGCTTCGCCCACGGCAGCGTGGATGTGCTGGAGGACGTGAGCTTCCGCGCGGAGCCCGGACAGACGCTCGCCCTGCTCGGGCCCAGCGGCGCAGGCAAGAGCACCATCGTCAACCTGCTGATGCGCCTCTACGAGTACGAGCACGGGTCCATCCGCCTCGACGGGCATGAGCTGCGCTCGCTGGAACGCCACAGCGTGCGCAAGCAGATCGGGCTGGTGATGCAGGAGCCCTTCCTCTACTCCAAGACCGTGCGGGAGAACATCCGTCTCGGACGCCGCGGGGCGGGCGACGACGCCATCGTCCGCGCCGCCTCGGACGCCGAAATCCACGAGTCGGTCCAGGGCTTCAACCACGGGTACGACACCATCGTCGGCGAGCGGGGCGTGACGCTCTCCGGCGGGCAGCGGCAGCGCGTCGCCATCGCCCGGGCCCTCGTGCGGGACCCGGCCATCCTGATCCTCGACGACGCCCTTTCGGCCGTGGACACGCGCACCGAGGCGACGATCCTCCAGGCGCTGCGACGCCGTCACGGCAAGCGGACGACGATCGTCATCGCCCACCGTCTCAGCACCCTCGCCCGCGCGGACCGCATCATCGTGATCGAGGGCGGACGCGTCGTCCAGAGCGGCACGCACGAGGAACTGCTCGCCCGCGAAGGGCTTTACCGCCGCCTGTGGAGCATCCAGAGCAGCATCGAGACCGACCTGGCCGCGGAGATCGCCTCGGGCGCCGCGGACGCGGAGGATGCGAAATGACCCTCGCCGACACCTTCCAGGACACCCCGGGCGCCGAGACCCGCTCGCTGGAGGGCGTGTGGCTTCGGGTGCTGCGCTTCACGCGACCGCACCTCCGAACGCTGATCGGGCTGATCGTCTCGGCGATGATTCTCGCCGCCGCCGACGCGGTGCTCACGCTCGTGCCCAAGTGGGTCTTCGACGCCCTCGCTGGCGGCGGAACGCTGGGCGACCTCGCCGGGCACATGTGGATCTACCTCGCCTTGAGCATGGCCTTCAGCGTCTGCGTGGGCGTCTTCATCCACCTCGCCGGACGGATCAGCACGCACGTGGCCCATGACATCCGGGAGGCGGGCTTCGCGAAGCTCCAGGAGCTGAGCTTCCGCTACTACGACAAGCGATCCGTGGGCTGGCTGATGGCCCGGATGACCAGCGACACGAACAAGCTCACGCGCATCCTCGCCTGGGGCACGCTGGATTTGACCTGGGGCGCCTGCGTGATCCTCGCGCTGTCGGGGATCATGTTCGCGGTGCACTGGCGCCTGGCGCTGGTGGTCCTGGCGGTGCTCCCGCCGCTGGGGCTGCTGAGCCTGCATTTCCAGCGGAAGATTCTCCACTCGGGGCGCGACGTGCGCAAGACCAATTCCGCGATTACCGCCTCCTTCAACGAGGCGATCGGCGGCGTGCGAACCACCAAGACCCTTTCGCGCGAACAGGAGAACCTCGCCGAGTTCCAGCAGACCACCGACCGGATGTTCCACGCCTCGGTCCGCAACGCCCTCTATATGGCGGTGTACTTCCCCGTGGCGATCACCTTCGGGTCCATCGGCGTCGCCCTGGCGCTGTGGTACGGCGGACTGACCGTCCCCCGCGAACAGATCGGCACGCTGGTGCTGTTCATAAGCTGCGCCCAGCAACTGATCTTCCCCATCCACGAGATGGCCCACGTGCTCGCCGAAATTCAGAACGCCCGCGCCGCGGCCGAGCGGGTCGTCGAGCTGGTCGACACCGAGCCGGAAATCCAGGACTCGCCCGAGGCCGCCGCGGCCGTGGCGGAATGGGCCGACGCGGACCGCCCGGACAACGTCGCGATCGACGGCGGCCCGGATCGCATCGAGACGATCGACTTCGCCGGCGTCGACTTCGCCTACCAGCCGGAGGAGCCGGTCCTGCGGGACTTCAACCTCCACGTGGACGCCGGGCAGACGATCGCTCTGGTCGGGCCCACCGGCGGGGGCAAGAGCACGATCGTCTCCCTGCTGTGCCGCTTCTACGAGCCGACGGGCGGGGAAATCCTCATCAACGGGACGGACTACCGC
>CAYTQL010000327.1:0-3827 GCA_964439555.1 uncultured Planctomycetaceae bacterium
TCGGCTTGCTAATATAGTCCCGGCCGCCTTCGACGACTACCATCGTCCCGTCGTCGAGGTAGCCTACGCCCTGTCCGCTCTCCTCGCCGGGGCGGATGACCTTGACGCTCAGCGACTCGCCGGGCAGGACGATCGGCTTGAGGGCGTTGGCGAGGTCGTTGATGTTGATGACCGTCACGCCCCGGAACTGGGCGACCTTGTTGAGGTTGTAGTCGTTGGTCACTACGCGGGCGCCGAGGTGCTCGGCGAGGGCGACGAGCTTGGCGTCCACTTCCTTGTGCTCCTCGACGCTGCGGTGGTGGGTATCGAGGATGCGGATGTCGGTCTCCTCGGAGGACTGGAGCTTGTTGAGCACGTCGAGCCCGCGCCGCCCACGGTTGCGCTTGAGCTTGTCGTCGCTGTCGGCGATGGACTGAAGCTCGGCGAGGATGAACCGCGGGACGATCATCTCCCCGTCGAAGACCCGCGTCTCGGCGATGTCGGCGATGCGCCCGTCGATGATCACCGAGGTGTCCAGCAGCAGCGGCGAGCCGCCCTTGGTCTCCCGGGCGAACTCCACGTAGGGGATCACGAAGCGGAAATCGTCCTTCGTCTGGAGCACGAAGGAGACGCAGACGAAGACGCTGCCCGCCCCCAGCAGCAGCTTGATCAGTTTGATCCGGCTCATGTACGAGACGTACTCGATGTACGCGCGATAGGCCTCGGGGTCGCCCGGCCCGGCGGGGGACGCTTCGGGGGGCGGGGGGAACAGCCCGGTCATCAGGTCCACCACCAGCGCGAGGGTGTAGGCGATCGCCAGGCCCACCAGCACGCCGAAGAACAGCCCGCTGAGCGCCTGGAGCTGCTTGCGCTTCCAGAGCAGATCGATCAGCACGATCGCCAGGGCGAGCATCGACGGGATGATGATCACCGCGGTGACGTAGCTGGGGCCCAGCCCGTAGACGTCCTCCTGAAAGGCGAAGGAGCAACTGATCGCCAGAACCACCAGCAGGAAGATCAACCGGATCAGGTACAGGATCATGGTGCGAACTCCTCTATGAGGGAATGATTGCGGCTCGGTCTCCGGCCCGGCGGGCGGAATGAAGGGGAAGATGCCCCGCGCGGGCCGCCGCGTTCGTTGCTGCCTGTAGTCCCACTATCGGTAGAATGCGACGCGGGGCGTCAAGGATGCAACCTTTTCCGAGGCCGGGAGTTCCGCGGACCGCAGCGCAGACGGGCGGGTGAAGATACAGTGAATGTGCGGAATATGTTCGGACTCCGGGTTGCCTCGTCCGCCCCGGGGGGGTAGAATTTGCGAAACGAATGAGGGCCCGATGCGTCTACAGGGTGTCGGAAGACCGGGGGCTCGAGCCGGTATGGAATCCCGGGTGGGAAGAATCGGTCGCGCGCCCCGCATCGTCAGCGGGGCGGCTCTGGGGAGAAGGCAATGAGACGTCTGGCAACCATCGCGATTCTGACCGGGCTCTGCCTGTGCAACTCGCTCGCGGCGGACACCGTCTGGGTCCGCGGGATCGAGTATTCCAAGGCCCGGGTCATGGAAGTCAACGACAAGTCCCTCAAGTTCGCCTTCCAGGGGCGGGTGATGGTCAAGTCGCTCCGCGACGTCACGCGGATCAAGTGGGAGGGGCATGACGACCTCAACTTCGCTGAGCAACTGTTCAGCCGGAAGAAACTCAAGCGCGCCCGCCTGGCCTACGAGGAGCTGCGCCCCAACGCCGCCGACGAGGAAAAGCCACTGATCGACTTCCGCCTCGCCGCCTGCCGCGACCCGAAAATCACCAAACGCCCCAGCAAGGAGCCCGCCGAGCAGCGTTGTTACTGGTGCAACAACACCGGGCTGATGCTCTGCGACCACTGCAAGGGCTCCGGCAAGGACCTCTGCGACAGTTGCGGCGGCGGGGGCTACGAGACCTGCCCGTCCTGCAAGGGCAACTGGATGCGCGACTGCCCCCACTGCGGCGGCGACGGGGACCTGGGCTCCTACTCGGTCTACGAAAACGGGCGCTACCGCACCCGCGAGCGCGACTGCCCGCACTGCCGCAACGGGAAAATCGAGTGCCAGCGCTGCAAGCTCTCGGCCATCCGGGGGAAGGTCAAGTGCCCCAAATGCCATGGGACCGGGCGGCGCGGCATCTGCCCCAAGTGCGACGGCGAAAAGAAGCTCCCCTGCACCCACTGCGAGCACGGCAAGAAACACGCCGACAAGCACAAGCTCCTCCTGGCCGCCATCGGCGAAGCGAAGGACGGTGAGGACTCGGCCGCTGCGGAATCGGGGAGTTCCGATGACGCGTCCGACCGCGACGCACCCGCGGTTCCGCGCACCGACGCGGACGGAATGACGGTCGTCGATCTGCACAACCCGACGATCACCCTCCCGGGCAAGCCGCCGAAGGCCCCGGCCGTGACGGTCGATCCGGATAAGCCGCTGAGCAATCCCGAATCGCTCCTGGCGGCGATGAAACGCGCGCCGACACACCCCTCCTCGGACGCTGCGGGCTGGGACGAGATGACCACGCTCCAGAAGATGAAGGCCCAGCAGGAGTACCAGAAGGAACTCGCCGCCTGGCAGAAGAAGCGCAAGGGCTTTGAAGGCGAGGAAGTTACCTGGGATCTGAAGGTGCGGGACATCGCCCCGGACGCGGAGGGCAAGACCTTCAAGCTCGTCGCGATCAGCGCCAGGTGGCACGAGATTACCGCGACCCTCGGCGCCGCCGACAAGAAGGCCCTGGTGAAGCTGACCAAGGGCGACCGGGTCACCGTAACCGGCAAGCTCGCCGCGTTCGAGATCGAGGACCCCGCCGACGCCGGCGCCCTGTTCTCCGACGACTCCGATCTCCAACTCGTCGCCTCGCTCACGGATGCCCGCCTGGGCAAGCCCGAGTAACTGAGCGGTCTCACGCGCCCCGCCGGCGCGTGACCGGGGGGCGGTTTCGCGGCGAACCGCCCTCGGCGCAAAAAAAAAGCAGGCCGCGAAACCCGTCGCGGGTCCGCGGCCCCTCCTCCTCGCTGCTTTCCGGCGTCTCGCACCTGCCGGAAGAGGTGCGTTCTCTACACCCCCTCATCGGCGCCGGGCGGGGGCGACTTTCGTAACTCCGATCGGTTTGGGTGGAGTTTGCGGCCCCGGCGCTCATAGGGTTCAGGTGAAGGAGGCACTGCCCGCCGCTTGTTTAGTCGGGAGGGGTGCTTCTTCGACGCCCTCAGCGGCACGAACGTCGTCATGGGCGCCTGGCTGGACGATTCGGCCGGGACGGACGTCGGCGAAATGCACCTCTTCGACGCGACCACCGGCGCCCTGCTGGCGACCTTTGAGGACCCCCGCCCCACCAACGGCGGGGCGCTCAACGGGTTCAGCGCGTTCGCCAGCGACCTGGACATCGACGGGAATTTCGTAATCATCGGCGCTGTCCGGGACGACACCAACGGTACGGACCAGGGCCAGGCGTACCTCTACGACCTCTCCGGGAACCATCTGGCCACCTACGTCGACCCCGAGCGCCTGGCATTCTGGTCGAACGGGCCGACCGGCGTCCGTCTCGGCGACGCCACAATTGTCGAGGGACGCGAGGAGCTCTTCGCCGAACTGCCCCCCGCCGAGGCCCCGCCGTTCGTGCACGATGCGGAGGGGCGCCCGCGGTTCCACGGTTGGAACATCCTGCGGAAGTACGGCTCGCTGGAGGCGTGGGCGGCGGCGATGCGACAGCGGTTGGCGGCGTGGGGCGTCAACACGGTGGCGAACTGGTCGCACCCGGTGATGCTGGGCGGCCCGCCGCTGCGGCGGAAGGCCGTTCGAAAACTGACCCCACGGGGACTCGAACCCCGGTTGCCGG
>CAYTQL010000328.1:0-3820 GCA_964439555.1 uncultured Planctomycetaceae bacterium
AGGTCGAGATCGCCGACGGGGCGGTCCTTCGCGTCGGGAAACGCCGCTTCGGAAAGCTCAAACGCGGGTAGAGCGGCACTGCGGCTACCGCGCGAGGGTGTAGAGGTACCAGCGGCGGCGTCCCCGGGCCTGTCGCTGGGCGTAGAGGGTCATCTCCTCGCCGCAGACGGTGCGGATGCGCCACCAGTGCCGCCGGAGGTACAGTTCGCCGACCCCGCCCTCGCGGGCGGAGGTCTTCCAGGTCCGCAGGATTTCACTCACGCGGAACTCCCGGCCGCGCCAGGAGAACCGCGCCGGGAGCCCGGGCTCGCCCCGCGCCATTCCCGCCGCGTCGAAGCTCCCGGGCTCCGGGTCGATCGGCTCGCTGATGAACTCGTCTTGCATGGCGTCGCCCGTCGGAGGATGGAACAGACGGCCGGCTTGGTCCCGTGGTCTGCTGCTCTGTTCTTGACTGTTCCTGAGCATAGCTTCTCTGCTGCGAATGGATACGCCGTGCCGGCGAAGAAATGCGCGCACGGGCATCACGCGCCTGACCGCTGCCCGCAAACCGCAGCGGCGCTTGTGAAGCGCGGTCGGGTTCTACTACCATCCCTTGAGCCCGCGATACGCGCCGGCCAGCGCTTCTGGAGTCACCATGCGTTCCACCTTCCTTCTGATTTCGGCGATCCTGCTTATGACCGCACTGCCCGCCCGCTCTGACGAGATCCTTACCTTCCACGCGAGCCCGGAGGCCCAAGGCGGAGACGGGTCCGCCGGGAAACCGTTCGCCGGCCTCGCCGCCGCCCGCGACGCCGTCCGCAAGCGCCTCGCCGACGGGGAGAGGCGGGACATCCGCGTTCTGCTGGCCGGCGGGTACTACCCGATCGCCGAGACGGTCGTCTTCGGTCCGGCCGACAGCGCCGCCGACGGGCAGACGATCACCTACGAAGCCCGAGAAGGACACCAGCCCACGCTCGGCGGCGGGGCGGTCATCGACAAGTGGCGCAAGCTCGAGGACGCCCCGGAGTCCCTCCCGGACGCGGCGCGGGGCAAGGTCTACGTCGCCGACCTGCCCGAAGGGCTCGGGACCTTCTCCGCCCTCTTCGACCGCGACGGGCTGCTGCCCCGGGCCCGCGGGGCGGGCTTCACGCCGACCAAGCGGTACCCGCGCGGCAGCTACGCCCACGGGCAGCTTCACACCACGCTGCACTTCCCCGAAGGCGCCCTGAGGGACTGGGACAACCTCGCCGACGTCGAGATCGCGATCATTCCCACCTGGCCGTGGAAAATGGCGCTGCTGCCGCTGAAGTCCGTCGACGAGCAGCAGCAGGTCGCCGAGACGGCCGTCGGGGCGATCTACCCCCTGGGCAAGCCGAACTTCGGGAGCTTCCCCAACGGCTCGGCGTGGGTCGAGAACGTCCTCGACGTCCTCGACGCCCCCGGCGAATGGGTGCTCAACACGGCCGAGCGGAAACTCTACCTCTGGCCGCGGAGCAAGGACGGGACGCCGGGACGGATCGTCGCCCCGCAGTTGACCGAACTGGTCCGCGTCGAGGGGAAGATCGACTACGACGGGCCCACCGATACGCCGGTCCGCGGCCTGCGGTTCCGCGGGCTGAGGTTCACCCACGCCGACCGCTGCCGCCGCAAGCCCGGACGTGCGGGCTGGGGGCTCCAGCACGACTGGGAGATCTTCGACCGCCCCACCGCGATGCTCCGCTTCCGCGGCGCCGAGCGCTGCGCCGTGGAGGAGTGCGCCTTCCGGGATTCCGGCTCGGCCGGGCTGCGGGCGGACCTGCACGCCCGGAACCTCCGCGTGGCCCGGAACCTCTTTGCGAACCTCGGCGGGGTGGGCATCCTCTTCGCGGGATACGGACCGGGGACCAAGGACGTCAACCGTGACAACGAGATCGTCGACAACCAGGTGCACCACATCGGGCGACTGGTCTGGCATTCCCCGGGCATCTTCCTCTGGCAGAGCGGGCACAACACCGTCGCCCACAACCTCCTCTACAGCACGCCGTACACCGGCATCGCCGCCACCGGGCGAATCTCCTTCAACCCGGAGGGCCGCGGCGACGCGGCCAAGACCGTGCGATGGGAGGAGGTCAACCCCGTACGCAAGACGGATGGGAAGCGATTCCACGCCCGGACCTACGAAGGCTGGACGATGCGGGAGCCCTTCCTGCACGCCCGGAAGAACCGCATCGAGCAGAACGAGATCCATCACGCGATGGAAGTCCTCGGTGACGGGAACGCCATTTACATCTCCGGGGCCGGAGCGGGCAACGTCGTCCGCGGGAACTACATCCATCACGTGCTCGGGGTGAACGTCAACGCCCAGATCCGCTGCGACGACGACCAGCACGAGACGATCATCGACCGTAACGTCATCTGGCGCTGCTGCGGGGAAGGAATCATCATCAAGGGGCGGAACGACGTGACGAACAACATCATCGCCGACCTCCGCGCGACGAGCCCGGACGGGCGACCCGCGTCCCACCAGCGAGGCTACCTCGTGCTCCCTCACTACTCGGTGAAGGGCGCGAAGATCCAGCGGAACATCTTCTACTCGACCACGAAGGGCCAGAAGATCGTCCACGAACACCGCAAAGGCGAGCCGCCGGACCGGTCCGATTTCACCGAGGCCGACGCCGACGCGAACGTCTACTGGAACACAAAGGACCCCGACTGGGGCAAGGACCTGCTCCGCCGCATGCGCAAGGCGGGCAAGAGCAAAAGCAGCGTCGTCGCGGACCCCGGGTTCTTCGACGTCCCGGCCGGGGTGTTCCAGGTCCCCGACGACTCCCCCGCCGTCACGCGCGGCTTCGAGCCGATCTCCATCCAGAAGGTCGGTCCGCGCCGGGAAGCCGAGCAGCCGTAGCGGACGCCGTCGCTCAGTGCCCCACCCGTTCGGCGAGGTGGCGCTCGAAGTCCGCTTCGCCGCTCGGGGCGAAGGCGTCGGTCGCGTCGGTCAGGCGGCGTCGGTTCGTCGTCGAGGCCAGCAGGGAGACCACCGGGTGCCCGACCCGCTGCATGCACTCGATGTCCTGCTCGTTGTCGCCGATGTACATCACCTCCGCCCAGTCGAGCCCGCGGGAGGCGACCCGCTCCTCCAGCAGCTCCAGCTTGTTGTCCAGCACGCTGATGCGGTAGGCGTAGATCCGCTCGTCCCGGCGGGAGAAGTTGTTTGCGATCACGAAGTCCACGTCGTAGCCGCCGCAGCGCAATGTGGATTCGATGCCCCCGACGTAGCCGGAGGAGATGATCCCCCACTCGAAGCGCCCGGCGACGTGCTGACGGTGCAGGGGCCCGAGCAGGCGGCGGTCGAGCCGCCCGACCATCCGCGGGCCGTAGCGCCGGGTGTACTGCTCCAGGAACTCGGGCGTCATTCCCCGGAACACGGCCGGGGAGAGCATCTCGTTGATCTGCCGGACATAATCGAGGGTGCGGGGGCGGTCGAACCGGGCCAGCGTGTTGAGCAGGTAGCACTTGAGCCCGGTCCAGAACACCCCCAGCCCGGTGCGGACCTGCGCACGGGAGAGGTGATCCCAGAGCACCTCGCGCGAGAGCTGCTTGAAGAAGCTCTCCTCAAAGTGGTCCCGGAAGAGGGTGCGGTTCCAGTCACAGACGACGAGTTTCAGCATGCGCGTCATTCTAACCCGGAAAGGGCGTGACCACAGGGAGCTTCGGCGAAAGGGCTTCGACGGTGGGTTCCGCCGAACCGCCCAGCGGTCGCCGCGTGGGCTCAGGGAGCGTAGCGTCCCGTGACGGACGTCGCGCGCCGTTCCGGCAGGCGCGGGGCGGTCAGGCCGATCAGGCCCTCGTCCCAAATGGTGAA
>CAYTQL010000329.1:0-3817 GCA_964439555.1 uncultured Planctomycetaceae bacterium
CCGGGCGGTTCCGCCGTCGATGCCCCAGCTCGAGCCCGGCCGGCGCCCCGCGGCGTTCGAGGCCGGCGACGCCGACCGGTCGTGGAACCTGGCCGTGGCGATCTGCTACGAGGGGGCCTTCGCCCGCGTCTGCCGGGACCTGGTCATGCGCGGCGACCGCAAGTCCGCGGAGGTGCTGGTGAACCTCTCCAACGACGGATGGTTCGTCTGGGCGTGGGGCGGGGAGTTTCACGGGTCCACCGAGCACGCCCAGCACCTCGTGCAGTACTGCTTCCGCGCGGTGGAGACCCGCGTGCCGGTGATCCGGGCCGCTAACACGGGCATCAGCGGATACATCGACTCCGACGGGCGACTGGCGAGCGTATTGGAGTATCACGGCCGTCGGCGGATGGTGCAGGGACGGTTACTGCTTGACGGGCGGCGGCGAAACCAGAGAGAGTACATGCCCGGACACGGGCCTCAAGTTCTTGTGGACCGACGGGTGACGCCTTATAGTCTCCTCGGCGACGCGTTCGCCCAGGCGGTGTCGGTCATCGCCGCGGCGATCGCGGTGGGCCTGCTGTGGACCCGACGGACCAGCGGAAAGGGCAAGGCAGATTGAATCGGATTCTCCCGACGATGCTTGGGGCGATCATCGTGATCGCCGGGTGCGAACCCTCGACGCCCTACGATGTGGATATCCCCGAGCAGATGACCGTGAACCCGCGCGGGGCGCTGATCGACGCCAAGCACGTCCTCCGCACCGCCGCCGAAGAGGGCAAGCCGGTCGTGCAGTCCCAGGCGCTGGAAGCCCTCGCCGGAACCCTCGGCGACGAGGTGGGGGGGCTCTACCTCCAGCAACTCGAGGACCAAAGCTTCATCGTCCGCTTCGCCGCGGCGATGGCCGTCGGCAAGGTCCAGCATCGCCGGGCGGCGAATAAGCTGCTCGACATGGCCGAGAACGAGCCGGACAAGCGCGTCTTCGCCGCGGTCGTCTACGCCTTGGAGAGCCTCGGGCTGCTCCGGGAGCACCCCGGGTACGCCCAGGAGCTCATCAAACTGCTCGGCGATGCCGAACCCGAGGTCCGCTCCATTGCCGCGATGGCGATCGGGCGCATGGGCGAGCCCAGCGCGATCCCGATGCTCAAGAGCCGCCTCGCCGACGAGACGGTCTTCAAGGTCCAGCTCAACCTCGTCGAGGCGATGGCGCTGCTGGGCGACCAGGCCAGCGCCGCCCGTCTCGAGGCCTACACCAAGGGCTATTTCGTGGACCTCCGCCTCGCGGCGATTCCCGCCGTGGCGCGCGGCGGGTCCGACCGGGCGGCCGAGGTGCTGCTCGACCTGATCGAATCGCCCGCACAGCCCCCGCGGGTCCGGGTGGCCGCGGCGGGATGGCTGGCGGAACTGGGGCACTTCCGCAAGGAGGGGTACGCCCTGGCGATCGCGAGCATCCGGAAGCCCCGCGAGGTGCTGGTTCACGCCACCGAGGGGCAGATGGAGATTACCGAACTGCACGTCAACTCACTGCTCCAGATCGCCGCGCGGGCGCTGGGCTCGATGGGACGGCTGCCCGCCGTGGACGTGCTGACGCCGCTGCTCAAGCACCCGGACGGCTCGGTCCGCGTCGCCGCGGCGATGGGGATCGTCAGGCTGTTGCGCGAATCGACGGCGGAGGTCGGCGTCGATTCCGAGGCGTTCGATCGCCCGGATGAGCCGACCGGAACCCCGATCGAGGACAGCAAAGACCAGGACGAATCGCCGGGGAAGATTACTCCGGTGCGCACCCCCGGGCTCAAGACCTCCGGGGGAAAGGACTGAGCATTGCCCTCGGCCGCGCCCCGCGTGCGGCGCATTTTGTTTGACAAGCCCACCGGCGTCAATACAATCGCCCGCGATTGCACCGCGACGGTGGGATCGTCATAATAAATCCATTGCACAGGTTTCGATCCGTCATGGCGTAGTCGGCCCGCGGAAACGCCCGAGGCTGCGGCGCCGGACCCAAAGGAGATCATCCCTTGGACATCCTTACGAAGATCTGCATCGTCGTCCTGGTCCTGTTGACTCTCGTGGCCAGCGCCGTGTTCATCAACCTCGCGACCGAGCCGGTCAGTTGGCGCCAGCAGTACCAGCAGGCGTCCGAGACGGCCGAGGCGTTCAAGCTTCAGGCGCGCAACGCCCGCCTCGCGACGGTGGCCGCCCGGCGCGACCTCCAGAGCTTCAGGGCCACCTCGGACACCGAGAAGAAGCAGATGACCTCTCGGATCAACGAGCTGGAAGGCCAGTTGGAGACCGCCAAGAACCGCTACGCCGAGCAGAGCGCGAAGCTGACGGAGCTGGCCAACAGCGTCGCCGAGTTGGAGGCGAACTACAAGCAGGTCCGCGCGGACCGAAAGCTCCTCGAACAGCAGCTCGCCAAGGCCCAGGAGAACTACCGCGAGCTTCAGAAAGAGCGGAACACGCTCTGGGACGAACTCCAGACGGTCACCCGCAACTACGAGGCGGTCGCCCAGCTCTCCCAGGCCCAGGCCGAGACCATCGCCGACCTCCGCCAGAAGCTCAAGGAAGCCCAGCAGGCCATCGCCCGCGGCGGCGGAACCGGCGACCAAGAGGATGCGCGCCCCGTGGCCACTGGCGAGGTGATCAACGGGACCATCCGAGCGGTCCGCGACGATGTGGCGAGTATCAACATCGGCTCGGCGCAGGGCGTTAAGCCGAACATGGAATTGACGATCTACCGCACCGAAAACGGCGGACGCTACGTCGGGAAGCTGCGGGTTTCGGAAGTGTCGGTCAACGAGGCCGGCGGGGTCGTCTTCGACAAGCAGTTCGACCCCCGCCCCGGCGACAAGGTCACCAACGATCTGGACGCCCGGTAAGGAGGCTTGAGAATGTCCCAGGCAGCCAACCAAGGTCCGGTCGTTCGGGTCAAGCCCCAGCCGAACGTGTACACCGTTCTTCTGGTCGTGGCGATCCTCATGGTCGCGGTGGCGATCTATTTCGGGCTCGACAAGCTCATGAGCCCCATCGCCGAGGGCGGATACGGGATGCAGTTCGAGCAGATCGTCAAGCCCGGCAACTAGCGCGGGCCGATCCCCGGCCCCGTGCGGTCGGACGGGTCGGGCGCCGCGCCACGGACGGATTCCCCTGCTCCGTCCGGCGTCGCGCCGCCCGCGGCGGACCGGACCCGGACACGCGCAGGGCGCCAGACGGAACTGGCCGACGCCCGCAGTCTCCCGCGGCGGCTCGGCGCAGCGGTGAAGGGATTACCGCATGATCTTCGACCCGATCCTGGGGCTGTTCTCAATGGACATGGGCATCGACTTGGGTACCTGCAATACCCTCGTCTGTGTCCGGGGGCAGGGCATCGTTCTCAACGAACCCTCCGTCGTCGCGGTCAAGCGCGGCACGAACAAGGTGCTCAAGCTGCGCGAAGGGGCCGCCGTGGGCATCGTCGCCAAGGAAATGCTCGGCAAGACCCCCGGGTCCATCAGCGCCATCCGCCCCATGAAGGACGGCGTCATCGCCGACTTCGACATCACCGAGGAGATGCTCAACTACTTCATCCACAAGGCCCACAAGCGCCACTGGCTGACCCGACCGCGCGTGGTCATCTCCATCCCCTCGGGCATCACCGCCGTCGAAAAACGCGCCGTGCTCAACTCCGCCGAACGCGCCGGCGCCCGGCGGGTGTACCTCGTCGAAGAGCCCATGGCCGCGGGAATCGGGGCGGGGCTGCCGATCAACGAACCCACCGCCAGCATGATCGTTGACATCGGCGGGGGAACCACCGAGGTCGCCATTATGTCCCTCGCGGACATCTCGGTCTGCGAGTCCATAC
>CAYTQL010000330.1:0-1234 GCA_964439555.1 uncultured Planctomycetaceae bacterium
GTCAGGCGCGTTCAACAGGTCGTCGTAGCGCGAGCCATCGGGGGCCTCGCCAGCTATCGCGACGACCGCCGGCACCAGGCAAACAGCCGTGATCGTCATCAACGCCTGGAGGAGATTGTGTATGCGGTTGGACACGTTGGGTTTCCTTTCTTGCTTTGGTCGCCGAGCGACCATCGTTGTGCTGGTCTCACCAGGCCTCACTCGTGGGCCGGACGTTCCTTCGTCTGTTGTTCGAGGATTTGGATCAGGAGCCGGCTCGTCTTGAGAACCGGGCTTTCGTCGACGGTGTTGTTAGCGCCGCGTCCATCGCGGATGGCCCGGACGGCCACCTGATCTTCCGGCGGGCTCTCTTCGGGTCTTCCTGCGGGCGGTGATTCCGCACTCGGCCTATGTGCCGGGGCATCCGGTGCCCCGATAGGCTTGGCCGCCTCGGTGACCTTAACGGGCTCAACAGATGTCGCCGTCGGCGCATCGGACGGCGGCGCCCCGCCCGACCTGGAGCGCTTGCCGGACGCTTCCGAGCGGGTCTCGTCGCAGCCAAACAGGAGGAGCGGGAGTAATGCGGCCGCCATGATGGCGGTCGCCCGACGGGGATTAGCGGTCTCCATGATCGTTTAGCCTTTCTTCCTGAGGTGTCGTGTTCGGGTCTTCCGCTGGCCGGCCCGGCGTCAGCCTGCGTTGCAGGATCTGGAGGGCACGGCGGCTCTCGGAGGATTCGGGATCGCCGGTCGCAAGAGATGGCGAGTTCCCCCGACGAGGAGTGGCGAAGACGATTCGCGCCGCGATGGCCTCTTCGATGCCGATCCGGTCGACCCACTCACGGAAGCCTTCCGCGCGGAGCAAGAGGCCTCGTCGGCGGACGCTCTGAAGTTGGCTGGCCCCGATGATGACGAAGGAGCGGGCGTGCATCTCCGCACGGGCTTTGAGGCACTGGAGTCGGCCCCGGTACTCCAGCAGGAACCGCTCGTTCGCCCCCAACGCCTCGATGTCCTGGCGAGTCTCGTCGACATCGTGTGAGGCCAACTGGTGGGCGAGGCTCTCGCCTTCCTGCGCCGATTGTGCCAAGACGATCGCCCTGGCGAGGTCGGCGGGGAGCTCGCCGTTGTCATCAACAAGTTCGTCGACTCGAGCCGCAAGTTGGGCGAATTGCCCCTCGATCTCCTGAACGGCGCTCGCGGCCTTCCCTGCACCGGCTTCGTTCGCCTTCAACTGACCGGCGAAGGAGGCACGGGCT
>CAYTQL010000330.1:1244-3812 GCA_964439555.1 uncultured Planctomycetaceae bacterium
CAGGTCGCCCAAAACTCCGGCAATCGCTTCGTCCGCTGCATGTGCGGCTTCTCCGACGTTCTTCCATGCGGTGGCTTGGGCGCGTAAGGCTTTGGCGTTTGCCAAGTAAAGCGCCGCCTCGTTTCCGACGGAAGGATCGGCGACGTACCTCTCTTGCGCTTGCCGGATGTCCCTCAGCGCGGCTTCCGCCGCCTGCCGCCGCGCCTCTTGGGCTCCTTCCAGGGTCGACATGGCACCTTGCCCGCTGTCGTCCGCGAGAAGGTCGTCGAGATCGATCATCACACTCGCCGCCTGGGTCCCTAGCTTCACATCGGCCGGGCTACGGGCCTGCTTCTGCCCGACCGTTGAGCGGCCCGGGATCGTGTGGAGGCCGTCGGCCGGTAGCGGGGAATCTGCCGCCATGGCGGTTCCAGCACCATTCGCTTCGCTCTCAGCGCCGACGGATGACGGGCCGGCGGCGCCTCCGCCGTCGCCCACTGGGTCAGGGGCGGCAGAAGGGGGTGCCGCCCGGCTGTCGCTCGCATCAACGCCGACGACGATGATGGCCGCGAGGGCGATCGCCGTCGGGAGCGTCAATGCAGCGAGAATTCTCTTTCTTGTTGTCATGTTGTGTTGTCCTTTGGATGATCCTGTTCGCGGTTTCGTGGGGCGGACCGTCCGTCCCGCTTCGTGGTGGCCCCGGCAGTGCTGAGGGCCCGCTTCGGCGGAGGTCGGGAGCTGAACCCTCCCGGCCTCCGCCACCTTGTTGGTTCATTGCTGCCCTACACCACCTCCTCTCTTCACGCACATTCGAATGGAGTTCGGACTTCTCATGCCGCGGGAATGGGGACGACCGCCGCCGAGCGGGTCCGCCACGAGAGTAGGGCCTCGCGAGCGTCGGCGATCAGGACGAGCACCTGTGCGTCGTCCTCTGCCGCGAGTGCGGCCTCATCGAGAATGGCAATCGCGTCATCGCGAAAACGCCGCTGCGCCTCGGCGACCGCGGCCGGCGCCCCGGCGGCGTTCAGCAGCTTCTCGACAAACGCTAACTCCCGCCGGACGAGATCGGCCGCGGCTGTGGCGATGGAGGTCCCCGCTGCGTTCGCGTACCGATTTCCCATCTTGGCCAACCGCTTGAAGGGCGCAAGGGCGCTCTTGGCCGTCACGACGGCCGGACCAAGATCCCGCACGAACTCAGCCAACGAGGAAGACTGGTAGTCGTAAAGGAACTCTCCAGTGTCACCTAATTCGTTGCGAAGGAGGCCCTTGCGGGCGAGGAGGTCTTTCAGGGCTGCACCGTCGTACACGCGCACCGGCGACAGGAACGTCGGGCAGGTACGGTGGACCTCGGCGACCGCCGCCATGCGGAGGTCGTCGCGCAGCTCATTCGGCCAGCTGCTCTCGGGGGCGAGGGGGTCGAGGGCGATAAACCCGCACTCAAGCTTGAAGCCAAGATCTCGCACCTTCCGAATCGCCGCTTCGTTCTGCTGCGGCGTCGTACGCTTCCCGAATCTCCGGAGTCGGGTTGCTGAGCCGCTTTCTACGCCGAGGAAGAGCGCGATAAGCCCCGCATCTCGGGCATCCCCCAAGGCGAGGGAACGACGGTTGGCCTCCGGAAGCGTGTCGTACGCACAGATGATGTGGTCGCAACGCGTGGACGCGCGCCACTTGACTGCGGCGCCGAAGTCGCAGTTGACCCGACGGAAGACGGCAGTGACGTTCTCGAGGTTGTCGACGGTGGTCATGAGGCTGTCGTCGACGATGTCGATCACGATGTCGCGCCCGCCGGCTTGGACGATTCTCCGAAGCCACACCTCAAGTAAGTAGTGAGGCAAGGGATGCCAGCCGCAAACGTTTCCGGCCTCCGCTATGCAACAGAAGACGCAGAACCCGTTGCACCCGATCGAGGTCCGTGCGCTGACCGTGTCTCCGCGCGCGATGGCTTCCGCGAGCCCGGTGTCGCTGGGGACCAGGTGCAACGTCCCGACATCCCTCGCCTCTGCCGTGTGGAAGACGCGGCCGTTGAGGCGGCACGTGAGATTCGGGATCGAGCGAAGGGTCGATTCCGATATCGGCCCCCACCGAAGATCGCGGGTGAAGGCAAGAACGGCCCGCTCCCCCGGACCCTTGCAGCGGACCACGAGGTTCTGCACGGGGATACGGCCTAGGTCGAGCCATCGGGCACCCAGCCCGCCCAGCACGATGGTCGTATGAGGCCCGACGACCGCGGCGACTGCCTCAACAAACGCCTGGAGGCGGGGCGTCCCCGGAGTGGCGCTCAGGAAGACCGCCCCGGCCGGCCGGGCGGCGCGAAGCGCGTGCAGGAGCCCATCGCGCCCCCCCACGAACCGTTCCTGGATCATTACCCCGGCACCCCCGGCCGCCTCGATCGCAGCCAGGATGAGCCTCGCGCCGAGGGGATCGTTCCTGTTCATCGGGCCGCCGTTGAGGACGAGCAGGGGGATTTCGTTCCGGCTGAGCGAATGGATCAGCCGCCGGAACGCCGTCACGGACGCCTGCAAGGCCGCCACCAGCCAGAATCCCAGCCTTCCCCACCAGCGCGGCGTCGACCCCTTGGCCAGGAAGGAC
>CAYTQL010000331.1:0-3777 GCA_964439555.1 uncultured Planctomycetaceae bacterium
GAGTCGAGGTTCCCCGTGGGCTCATCGGCCAGGAGGATCAGCGGATCGTTCGCCAGCGCCCGGGCGATGGCGACGCGCTGGCGCTGCCCGCCGGAAAGCTCGTTCGGGCGGTGCCCGCTGCGCCTCTCAAGCCCGACCGCTTCGGCCAGCTCGCGCGAGCGGGCGTGACGGTCCCGCCGGGACATGGCCTTGTAGAACATGGGCACCTCGATGTTCGCGGTCACCGAGAGCCCGGAAATCAGGTTGAAGCTCTGGAAGACGAAGCCGATCCGGGTGTTGCGAATCTCGCTGAGTTCGGAATCGGACATCGCCGAGACTTCCTCGCCCCCGAGCAGATAGCTGCCGGAGGTCGGGCGATCGAGGCAGCCCAGGAGGTTCAGCAGCGTGCTCTTGCCGGAGCCGGAGTGCCCCATGACGGCGACGTACTCGCCGTCGGAGACTTCCAGGTCGATCCCGCGCAGCGCGGGGACCTGCTGGGCCCCGGTGTCGTAGACCTTCCCCACCTCGCGCAGTGCGACCAGGGCGGGCATGGGCTCATTCCCCCGACCCGGCCGGCTCGGCCGACGGGGTCGGCGGCTCGGGGACCTCCTCCGGCTCCTCGGCGGTTTCGGCGGCGTCTTCGTTCCCCGGCGGGGGCGCCAGGAGGACGCGATCGCCCGCGGCGAGCCCGGAGAGCACCTCGACCTGCTTGTCGTTCATCCGCCCCAGCTCGATGTCGGTCCGCACCGCTTTCCCGCCGGTCACCCGCCAGCAGAAGGTGGTCTCCTGCTCGGTGAACACGGCCGCGACGGGCGCCTGGAGCACGTCGGTCAATTCGGCGAGGACCAGCTCGACCTCGGCGGTCATGTTGGGCTTGAGCCCCTCGAGCTCGGCGTCGGCGACGAAGTCCACCGAGACATCGAAGACCTTCACGTTCGGGTTCCACCAGTGCTGGCGCGAGGGCAGGACGCCTTTGTCGGCTACCTTCCCGGCCAGCGTCACGCCCGGGCGGGCGTCGAGGCGGATAATCGCGGGCATGCCCACGTCGATCTGCTCGACGACGGACTCGTAGACCTGGATTTCCACCTGGAGGGTCTCGAGGTCGGGGATGATCATGATCTGCTGACGCCGAGGAATCTCCTGACCTTCCTTGACCTCCAGGGGCGTCTGCCAATGGCGCCGGGCGGTGTCGTAGACGACCAGCCCGCGGTGCTTGGCCTCACGGACGAGCGTCTCCTCGTCCTCGCGAAGCTCCTTGAGTTTCTGGCGACGCTCCTCCAGACGGGCGAGCTTGTCCTCGACGTTCCGCTCGGCGATCGCCAGTTGCGTCTCCTTCTCCAGCTCGGCGCGGTCCAGCTCCAGCCCGGCGTCGACGATGGCGGTCTTGAGCTTGCGCCGCTGGAGCGGGTCGTCGTACTTCTTGAGCAGCTCGTAGTTGGCCTTGGCTTTCTCCCACGCCAGGCGGAGCCGCTCGACCTTGAGCTTGTCGGCGTCGATTTCGTTCTGGGAGTAAGGGCTGTTGAGCTCCGGGTCCTTGTTGACCCTCTGCT
Organism: uncultured Planctomycetaceae bacterium; assembly: GCA_964439555.1. Taxonomy (GTDB): domain Bacteria; phylum Planctomycetota; class Phycisphaerae; order SM23-33; family SM23-33; genus CAYTQL01. Next base: position 1,530 of record CAYTQL010000331.1, read on the forward strand.
TGAACTCCAGGCGGGCCTCGGCGATTTTCAGGTCCGCCTCGGCGAGGTTGATCTGCGCCTGGGCGTCGCGCAGCCGGTTGGGCCCGTCGGCGGCGATGTAGCGCTTCTCGTTGGCCTTCGCTTCGTCCAGCGACGCCTTGGCCTTGGAGACCTTGTTGGCCATCTCCTTGCGCTTCAGCTCCAGGTTTTTCGTCGCCTGGTAGTGATCGAGCTTGGCGGACTTCACCGCCCGCTCGGCGTCGGTCAGGGCGTCGAGCAGCTCCTGGCACTCGAATTCCAAGTAGACCTGGTTGGGCTCGAGGTAGGTCCCGTCGGGGACGATGGACTTGATCACCGCCGACCAGCGCAGCTCGTTGGAGATCGTCTCGCGATCGGCCGCCTTGATCGCGCCGCGCTCGATGACCGTCACGCGCAGCGGACCGCGGACCACCTTCGCGGTCTTGCCGAGCTTCGGGCCCTCGGGCTCCTGCCCGCCGAAGCGGGTCGCGCCCAGCACGGCCGCGACGATCGCGACCAGGGCAACCACCGACCATATCCACAGCGACTTCACGGCGTCTCCCGGGGGGGCTGATCGCCCAGGTAGGGGTAGCGCTTCGCGATCCGCTCGAACCCGAACGGGCGGCGAAGCTCGATCAACTCGCCCTCTTCGTTCAGTCTGACCATCCCCAGCCCGGCGAGGAACTCCAGACGGGTCGTCACGTAATTCAACAGGGCCCGGGTGCGCCCGTTCTGGGCGTTCCGCAGGGCCTCCTCCGCCTCGAGCACGTCGCGGGCGGAGGCCTGCCCGGCCTTCTGCTCCAGGGCCGCCAGTTTGCGGCGACGTTTGGCGATTTCCACGTTCCGCACCTGGAGTTCGTAGCTCCGTCGGGACCGCATCAAGGAGCGGTAGGATCGCCGCACCGAGAGGGTCACCCCGTCCTCGAAGGCGTCATACTCCCGCTCGGCCCGCCCGAGGGCGATCAACGCCTCGCGGTAGGCGTTTCGGTTGGGCACCTGGTCTATCGGGTAGTCCAGGTGCAGCGAGACCTGCCGGGTGCTGTCATGGAATCGTACGCCCCAGGGCTCGTGAGGTTCGGTTCCCGGCGCGCTGATGCCCATCGCCAGGTCCAACTGCGGGAGGAACTCGTCGGCGGCGATCTCCACGTTCCGCGCCGCATCCCGCACCGACGCCCGGCGGGTGAGCACGTCCGGGCGGACCGACAGCGCCACGGCCACCGCGTCGGACTCCTCCACGGGCACGGGGACCGGACCCGCCTCGATCAGGCGCTCCAGGGCGCGGGGGTAGTCCACCGTGACCCGCGCCTCGATGGGCAGCCCCAGCAGCAGCTTGTAGGCGTCCAGGGCGTTCTCGAAGCCCTGCTGGTTTTCCTCGAACCGCACCAGGGCGTTGAGCAGGTTCTGCTCGGCCTGGTCGGCCTCGATGCGGCTTCGCTGCCCGCCCTCGACCAGCGCCTGGGTGAGCTTGTAGGTCTCGCGCAGGCGGACGATATTCGCCCGCTCGTTCTCCAACTGGTCCCGCTGGCGGAGCACGTCGTAGTACCTGGTGAGAATCTCGGCCGCGAAGGTCTGCGTGAACCGCTCGTAGGCGTAGATGCTGAAGAGGAAGTCCCGCTCCCGGCGGTACTGCTGCTCGTACGCCAACCCGCGCCACGCCCCCCGCAGCAGCGGCTGGGTGAAATTCGCGCTCAGCGCCGAGCCGAAGGCGGTCGACTCCATTCCGAGCAGGTCGCTGACCATGTCCACCGCCGCGCCGAAGGTCAGCACGCCGCCGTTGAAGAACGTGCGCGTCAGCGTTCCCGAGGCGTCGGCGTCGGCGGAGCTATCGGAGACCTCGTCGTCGATCCGGGCGTGGGAGACGTCGCCGCTGACCGCGCCGCCGGGCAGGAGCGAGTCCCACCCGCGGCGTTCGGCGGCGACGTCCAGGGCGGCGATGAACAGCGCCTCCTTGCGGTTCTGGTACTCGCGGGAATTCCGCAGCGCCAGTTCCAGCGCCTCGCCGGGGGTGATCGGCGTCGGTTCTCCGGCCGCGAAGGGGATCTGCTTCGCGCCGATGCGCATCACCGGGGCGGGGTCCGGCTGGACGTCGCTCGGCTCGTAGCCCACGTCGAAGGGGCGCTGCTCGCCCAGCGCCGCGGTCTGCCCGGAATCGATCATCGTCAGCGCAGCGCGGTCCGCCTGCTCGGCGTACTGCTGAGGCGTACAACCGAACGGAACGAGCATCACGGAGAGCAGAAGGTATGCGAGTCGA
>CAYTQL010000332.1:0-3761 GCA_964439555.1 uncultured Planctomycetaceae bacterium
CCGCGGACGCCTCGCCGGGAGTGATCTGATCGTCGATGCAGACTACCCGGACGACTGGTTCCGCGACGATGAGTTCGCCACGCGCGTCTACCGCAATATCGAGAGCATCGAACTGGCCGGATACGGCTACTGGGGCTACTGGAAGAGCCCCGGCGGGACGGACCCGGCCACCGGCGAGGCGACCTTCCCACGGCTCAACGTCTACGGAGCTTCGGTCCGCGGGCCGCTGCTGCGGGGCATCGCCAACGCGGAGGTCGGCTACTACGACTCCGAGGACGACCGCGACGGGGACGACCCGTTCGTCAACAACTCGCAGATGCGCTTCCTCCTGGGCTACGAGCAGGACCTGCCCGAACTGACCGAGGACCTGACGATCGCCACGCAGTACTACGTCGAGTGGATGATGGACTACGACGCCTATCGGCGAGCCCTCCCGCCACAGACCCGCGCGAGCGACGAGGACCGCCACGTGGTCACCTTCCGCGTGACCAAGCTGCTGATGAACCAGAACCTCGAGCTCTCCCTGTTCGCCTACTACAGCCCCTCGGACGCCGACGCCTACCTTCGCCCGAAGGTCTCGTACCAGATCGACGACCACTGGTCCGTCGAGGTCGGCGGAAACGTGCTGTTCGGGAAACACCCGGAGACCTTCTTCGCCCGGTTCCGGCGCAACTCGAACGTCTACGCGGCGCTGCGTTTCGCCTTCTGAGCCCCACCTCAGCCGGAATGCGACCGAGGCCCGTCCGGAGTCGGCGATTTCGGCGCCCCGTCGCGTCGCTCGCCCGGTCGGACCAGCGCGCGACGGATCAGCCACGCCGCCAGCGCCGCCGCCGGCCAGATGAGCCACGCCCAGACGGGGCGAGGGAACCGCCGGCCGAGGTCGCCGGCCGTCTCCCACGCGAAGGTCGCCGGCGCGAGCCGCCAGAGCCACCCGGCCGGGACCGAGGGGACCAGTTCCGCCAGGACGTACCACCCGGTCGGGAGCCCGAGGGCGATTCCCAGCATCTTGCCCATCGCCAGGGCGGGCAGCGGACCCCGGGCGAGATGGAGCCCGATCACGTGCCCCAGCGGCCAGAGGGCTACGAGCTGCCCCGCCGTGCGGACCGCGTCGACCGGCATACCGTTTCCGAACCACGCCCCGGTCGCGAGGAACGGCGCCAGCAGGAGCGTCAGCCCGGCCGGGAGGGTCAGAAGCTCACGCCGCCCGGCTCCGCCGAGGATCGCCGCGCGCACGCACAGCGGGTAGACCAGCACGATGAACATCGCCTCCGCCGCCGCCACGGTCCGCAGCAGCGGGAGGACGGAGGGGTAGACCAGTTCGGGCGGATGGACCGACTCCGGCCAGAGCCCCACGGCCGCGCCGGCAAGGAGCATCAGCAATTGGAGGACGATCGCCGGACGGACGCCGGGCGTCGAGGCGCTCGGGCGTTCGCCGGTCGCGGGGGCGTCACTGGATGCTGACATGGGGCTGATCGTATCGCACGTCGAGGTAGCGGTTCAAACCCGCCAGCCGCCCGTTGTGGTGCCGGTAGTAGGCGTCGATGTACTCCAGCTTCCGCTCCGGGGCGATGACGTAATCCCCCCCGCCCTCCAGCGGGAACCGTCCGAAGTAGATCGCGGTGGTCCCGCGCCGGTCGTGCTGGGCATGCATGGTGATGTGGGGAAGTTGGTCGCTAATCCGCCCCCCGTGGTTGCGGACGTCGATGCTGCTGATTTCGCGGAACCAGTCGCGCGGGCGGGACAGTGCGAGCAGCCGCAGCGCATCGGCCAGGTCGGGGGCGTCCCATCGCTCGCCCGGAGCGGGCGGCGTCGAGGCGACCCCCTGGATCGCCACGTAACGGAGCATCCGCGCCCGTGCGCCGGGGGGGACCTCCTGCCGGTCGCGATAGTAGACCTTCCCCGCGCTGCGCCCGTCGCGGTGGAACCGGCGGACGCACCACCGGGGCGCCTGGTCGCCCGGAAGCCGGACGCCGTCGCCGGAGACGAAGATTTCGCGCGAGTTGCCGTCGATCAGCACCCGGGCGACCGGGGCGCGGAAATCCAGTTTCAGTTCGATCAGCCCCTTCGCCGGGTTGTCGGTGCGGTGCTTCTCCACGCGGAGGACGCGCCGGACCCAGGGGTTCCCGGCGGACCGGGCGGCGATGCGCGCGGTGAGGTCGGCGTCGGTGAAGCGAACCTCGCCGGGGATCGACTGCTTGGCGACGTACCGCGCCACGGCCGGGGGCATCCAATCCGGGCGGTTGACGATGCGAACGTCCGCGGCCGCGGGGACCTGGAGCATCCGCCCGGAGACGATATGCCGCTCCAGGAGCCGCAGCACCACCGCCAGCAGCGCCACCGCCAGCAGGATGCCGAACACCTTGCCCGCCTGCCCGCCGCGCAGCGTCGCCGCGCGGTTGCGCAGCGCGCCGAAGGCCGCGGCGATACGGGAGGGCCCGCCGGAGCGTGTCGGGGTTTTTCGGGACTTCTTCCTGCTCACGCTATCCCCCGCTCCCTGCACCGCGTCGGGCGGCCATCGCCACAAGGGCGTCGACGAGTTGCTCGAACTCGATGCCGGCCTCTCTGGCGGCCATGGGCAGCAGCGAATGCCCGGTGAACCCGGGGATCGTGTTGACCTCCAGCACGTGGGAGACGCCCTGGGCGTCGAGCAGGAAGTCGACGCGGGACATGTCGCGGCATCCGATCACGTTGTGGGCGGCCAGGGCTTCCTCCTGGATGCGCCGGACCGTCTCCGCGTTCAACCCGTGGTCGAAGCGGTACTCGGTGCCCGCGTCGTCTGCGTACTTGGCGGTGTAGTCGTAGAAGCCGCGGGTCGGGACGATCTCCAGCAGGGGCAGCGCGCGGGCGCCCAGGATGCCCACCGTCAGCTCGCGTCCCTGGACGAACCGCTCGACCATCACGCGGGAGTAGCGGTCGAGCACGTCCTCCATGGCCGCGTCGCGGGCGGCGGGGTTCAGGGCGATGGTCACATCCACGCTCGACCCGCCGTCCACCGGCTTGACGACCACCGGCGGCGGGAGCTGCTCGAGCCACTCGGCGACCATCTCCGGCGGGTGGAACTCCTCTACGATCATCCAGTCCGGCGTCGCCAGCCCGGCGCGCTTGAACAGTTGCTTCGCGGCCGCCTTGTCCATCGCCAACTCGCTGGCGCGCCGGCCCGAGCCGGTGTACGGGAGGCCCCGCGCCTCGCAGAGCTTCTGCACCTCGCCCGATTCGCCGAAGAGCCCGTGCAGGGCGATGAAGACGACTTCGAGGTCCTCGCGGTCCAGCGCCGAGACGTCGGCCGGGGAGATGTCCGCCCGCGTGACGCGATGCCCGGCGCGTTGAAGCCCCTCGGCTATGGCGGTCCCGCTGACGAGGCTCACCTCGCGCTCGGCGGAGGGCCCGCCCATCAGGACGGTGACGTCGCAGGCTCGTTCGGTCCGCGGAATGTCGCAGCGTTCGCCTTCCATGGCGGTCAGCTTCCCATCCATAGGGTCACCACACTTCGATTTCCAGCTCCAGGTAGACGCCGGCCTGGTCGTAGACGGCGTCGCGGATGATGTTGATGAGCTTGAGCACGTCCGAGGCGGTCGCCCCGGGCTCGGTCAGGATGAAGTTTGCGTGCTTCTCGGAGACGTGGGCCCCGCCGACCGCTCGGCCCTTGAGCCCGGCTTTGTCGATCAGCGCCCCGGCCGAGAGGCCCCGCGGGTTCTTGAAGATGCACCCGCTGTTCCGCTTGCTCAGCGGCTGGGTGTTCTTCTTGTAGATCCAGATCTGCT
>CAYTQL010000333.1:0-3750 GCA_964439555.1 uncultured Planctomycetaceae bacterium
GGTAGCGCTCCACGTGCCCGCCAGCCAGAGCAGCCTCGTCCAGAAGTACATCGGCGCCAAGCACAAGCGTCCGCGACTGAGCAAGCTGGGCTCGGGCGCCTGGGCCCGGCAGAAGGAGCGGGTCTCCGAGGCGGTGCAGGACATGGCCGCGGAGCTGCTGCGCATCCAGGCGATGCGCCAGCATCAGCCCGGCGTCGCGTACCCGTCGGAAACGATCTGGCAGCGCCAGTTCGCCGAGGAGTTCATCTACACCGAGACGGAGGATCAGCTCACGGCGATCCGGCAGATCGACGACGACCTCTCCCAGGCTCGCCCCATGGACCGCCTGCTCTGCGGCGACGTGGGCTACGGGAAGACCGAGCTGGCGATGCGGGCGGCGTTCAAGGTGGCCGAGGCGGGGCGGCAGACGGCCGTGCTGGCGCCCACCACCGTCCTGGCCGATCAGCACTACCGCACCTTCCGCGAGCGGTTCGCCGACTTCCCCATGCGCATCGACATGCTCTCGCGCTTCCGCAGCCGCGGCGAACAGGCGCAGGTGCTCAAGGATCTCCAGCTCGGGCGCGTCGACGTGCTCATCGGCACCCACCGCCTGCTGAGCAAGGACGTGAGCTTCCCGGACCTCGGACTGGTGATCATCGACGAGGAGCAGCGTTTCGGCGTGCAGCACAAGGAGCACCTCAAGAGCCTCCGCGCGACGGTGGACGTGCTGACGCTCACGGCCACGCCGATCCCGCGTACGTTGCACATGGCGCTGCTGGGGCTGCGGGACATCTCCTCGCTGACCACCGCGCCGATGGACCGCCGGTCGATCCACACCGAGGTGAGCCACTACGAGGATGAGCTGGTCCGCGCGGCGATCGTCCGGGAGCTCAATCGCGGGGGGCAGGTCTTCTTCGTGCACAACCGGGTGATGGACATCGACGCCCTGGCCGAGCACGTCCGCTCAGTCGTGGGTGAGGCCCGCGTGGAGGTGGGCCACGGGCAGATGTCCGAGGGGCGCCTCGAGAAGGTCATGTCCCGTTTCGTCCGCGGGGAGACCGACGTGCTGGTCTGCACGACCATTATCGAATCCGGGCTCGACATTCCCACCGCCAACACGATGATCATCCACAACGCCGATCGTTTCGGCCTCGCGGAGCTGCACCAGCTTCGCGGGCGGGTGGGGCGGTACAAGCACCGGGCCTTCTGCTACCTGCTGCTGCCGGAGGACCGCCCGGTCTTGCCCGAGGCGGCGAAGCGACTGAAGGCGATCGAGGAATTCTCCGACCTCGGCGCGGGCTTCCAGATCGCGATGCGCGACCTGGAAATCCGCGGCGCGGGGAACATTCTGGGCAAGGCGCAGAGCGGGCACATCGCCACGGTGGGCTACGAGCTGTACTGCCAGCTTCTCGAGCAGGCGGTGCGGACGCTCCGCGGCGAGGCGCCGCCGCCCCGGCGGGACGTGCACGTCGAGCTGGGCATCTCGGCGTACATCCCGCGGAGCTACATCCCGGCCGATCGGCAGCGAATGGAGATCTACCGCCGGCTGGTCGCCTGCGCCTCGCCCGAGGACATCCACCGCCTGGCCGCGGACCTGAAGGACGCCTACGGGCCGTATCCGCAGGACGTCCGCACGCTGCTGGAGGTCGCCGAGGTCCGCGTGCTCGCCGGGGCGGCCGGCATCGAAAGCATCATCCGCATGGACCCCGACCTGGTGTTCACCGTCCGCGACATGTCCGCGGCGCAGGACGCGCTGGACGGTGCGGCGGGGTCCGTACGCATGCCGGACGACAGGACGCTTCACTGGCGTCCGCCCAAGGCGTACTTCGAGATGCCCACGCTGCTGCGGGTGCTGCTCAAGCGTTTGCGCCGACCCATCGAGGCGGCGTAGCGTCCGGCTTGGGGCTCCTGCTATAATCCGCGCCATGATGACTCAGCGAGGTGCCGCCATGCGTGGATTCCGAATGATCGTGACGGTCGTCCTGGGCGCGAGCCTGTGCGGCTGCAGTGTAATGCGCGACCTCTGGCCGTGGCCGGAAGAGGAGGTCCCGGTGACCGAGCCGACGGTCGCCGCAACCACGAGGCCCGCCGAGTACGCCGAAGCGCCCGCGGAGCCGACGGAGATCGCCCCGGCCGGGGAGGACCCCGGGCCGATCACCCGCCCCGCGGAGGACCCGGCGTCCGACAGCGGCGAGCCGGCGCAGCCTGCCGAGCGCCCCGAACCCCGCGTGCTGGGCGAGCGGCGTCTGGTGGCCGCTTCCAGCGTGCAGGTCAACGACATGCTGGTGACCGTCGAGGACGTGCTGCGGATGATGCACGGGCAGCTCAGCGAGATTCCCCCGACCGTCTCCGAGCGGACCTTCCGCCGGCAGGCGACGAAGATCATCGCCGAGGGGCTCCAGCGAGCGGTCTCCCGCGCCCTGGTCGGCGCCGAGGCGTCCCGGCGGCTCGGGGAGAAGCAGACCGAGCAGATCGACGCCCAGATGAAGGAGTTCCGCCGCCTGATGCTCGCCCGGCACGAGGGAAGCATCCAGGCCCTCCGCGAAGACCTGGCCGCCAGGGGCACAACGCTCGAACGCGCCCTGGCCGACCACCGGCGGAATCTCGAGATCCAGCACTACCTCCGCTCGAAGTTCTACCCGGTGATCACCATCAGTCGCCCGATGCTCTGGAACTACTACAAGCGGCGTCCCGAGGAATTCGGCAGCACCAAGAAGGTGCGCATGCAGATCATCGCCGCCCCCGTCAAACGTTTCCTGCCCGAAGGGACCGGCCGGCCGACCGAGGCGGAGTATGAATCCGCCCGCGCCGCCGCGAAGAAGCACATCGACCAGGCCCGCGCCGCGATCGAGAAGGGCATGAGCTTCGACCAGGCCGTCAAGAAGTACTCCCGGGGCGTCAAGGCCGGAACCGGCGGGCTCTGGCCGCTCATGGAAGCGGGGAACTTCCGCCTCGAGAAGGTCGAGGACGCCGCCTTCGCGCTCGAGGAAGGCGAGGTCAGCGATCCCGTCGTCGCCGCCGACGGGGTCTATCTCGTCAAGGCGAAAAAGGTCGCCCCGGCCGAGACGATCCCCTTCGAGGAAGCCCAGAAAACCATCGACAAGACCCTCCGCGACGAACAGTACGACCAACTGACCGATCAGTACTTCCGCAAGCTCTACGAGCGGGCGAACATCGTCGAATCCGAGGCCTTTGTGCGACTGGCCGTCGAACGCGCCGTACGCAAGTACCACAAGGGCTGAAGACCGTACTGGGGAAACTCCCCATGCCGGACGATTGACACGCCGGGAACCGGGGGGTATCGTCCGACTCGTATCGAAATGGGTCCGGAGGACGCCGGGAAGTCCCGGAACTCCCCGGCGTCCGGCGCAAGGACGGGAGCGAACGCTTGAGCCGAAGGATCGTTTTTCTCATCGCCGCGGCCGTGGCGGGCCTGCCGTTGCCGCTGCGCGCCCAGCAGCAGGCGCCCGACCGCGTCGTGGAGGTCCGCGTCAAGGGCAACGAGCAGATGACCGACGCGGCCGTGCGGGCCTACGTCAAGACCCGCGCAGGAGGACAGTACTCCGAGCCGGTCGTCCGCGACGACGTCCAGCGACTCCTGCGCACCGGGCGGTTCACCAACGTCCGCGCCTTCGAAACCCCGACCGACCAGGGGTGGATCGTCTCCTTCGAGGTCGCCGAGCGGCCGCTGATTACGCGGGTGGAAATCCTCGGAAACAAGGAGTTCGAGGACGAGGAGCTCTACAAGCAGCTCACCATCGGCGCGGGTGA
>CAYTQL010000334.1:0-3726 GCA_964439555.1 uncultured Planctomycetaceae bacterium
GACCTCCGATCACTTCTACTACATGTGCACGAAGTGGTTCGCCGACGGCGACGTCCACAAGTACTTCAACCCCTACGAGTCGCCCTACGACGCCTACATCAACTACATGAACATCCTCGACAACCTCCGCGCCCGCTGCGCAGAGTAGACGAGGCGCCAAGCGGCTCGGCGGCCGAGCGGAGCCGAAAATCGCCGGTCCGGTGAGCGGAGCCCGGGACCGACCGGCTCGCCCCGGCAGGAATCCGCAATCCGCCGCCCGCATTCCCAGGAGCTTCCATGACCGACCTTCCCCCCGCGGCGCCCGAGCCGATTGCGATCGACTGCACGCAGCAATCGCTTGAGGACTTGCTTTCGACCGAGTGGGTCCGGGGCAACGGGATCGGGGCGTACGCCTCCGGAACCCTCGCCGGGTGTAACATCCGACGGTACCACGGGCTGCTGATCGGCGCCACGCTCCCGCCGGTCGGGCGGATCATGGCGCTCTCGAACGTCATGGAGGAGCTCGAAGCCGGCGGCGAACTCTACCAGCTCGCCACGGCCGAGTTTTCCGACACCTTCGCCCCCTGCGGCGCGGTGCACGTCGAGCGGTTCATCGACGGCCCGGCCGCGGCGTGGATTCTCAAGGCGGGCCCGCTGACGCTGACCAAAGAACTGCTGCTGGGCGAGCAGGTCAACGCCGTCGCCCTGCGTTACACCCTCACCGGCGGGGCCGCGGCGCTGCGACTGCGCCCCTTCGCCGCCCTGCGCGACTTCCACCACCTCCGCCGCGCGAACCAGCCGAACCAGATGGTCTTCGAGACCATCGACGGGGGCGTCAGCCTCGCCGACCGGATGCGGTCGATCCCCGCGGTGGCGCTGGTCTCGCACGAGGCGGAGTTCCGCGCCGAGGGGCAGTGGTGGAACCGGTTCTACTACCGCGCGGACATCGCCCGCGGACAGGACGGCTTCGAGGACCTCTACACGCCGGGGCAGTTCCACTACGTCCTGCGGGACGGGCAGAGCTGCCAGCTCACCGCCTCCCTGGGCGCCCCGGTCCCGCTGGGCTTCGAGACCACCCTCACCGGGCGGCGTCGCCGGTGTGAGGAGCTGGCGCAGTCGGTCGGCGAGCGGGCCGACGAGACGGCGCGGCGTCTGGCGGTCGCCTCCGAGGCGTTCGTGGTCCAGCGGAGCTTTCCCGACGCCGCCCCGAGCGAGACGATCCTCGCGGGCTATCCCTGGTTCGCCGACTGGGGACGGGACGCCTTCATCGCCCTGCCCGGGCTGCTGCTGGGCACGAAGCAGTACGAGCGGGCGCGGGCGGTCTTCCGCACCTTCGCCGGCGCGGTCAGCGAGGGGATGATCCCCAACCGCTTCGACGACTACGCCTCCAGTGCTCACTACAACAGCATCGACGCGTCCCTGTGGTTCATCATCGCCGCCGAGCGGTACGTCGCGGCGACCGGCGACGAGGACTTCTGGCGCAGCACGCTCCAGCCGGCGGCTGAGGCGATCCTCGAAGGCTACCGCGAGGGCACGCGGTTCGACATCCGCGCCGACGCCGACGGACTGCTCTCCGGCGGCTCCCGGACCACGCAGTTGACGTGGATGGACGCGGCCCTGGGCGACGAGGTGGTCACGCCGCGTCACGGCAAGGCCGTCGAGGTCAACGCGATGTGGTACGCCGCCCACTGCATCCTCGCCGAGCGGTGCTTCCGCCTCGACGTCGCCCGGGCCCAGCACTACCGCGAACTGGCCGAGCAGATCGCCCCCGCCTTCGTCCACGCGTTCTGGAACGATTCGCTCGGGTGGTGCTACGATTGCATCTCCAACGGTTGGCCGGATTCGTCGCTCCGCCCGAACCAGCTCCTGGCCGTCTCGCTGCCCTACAGCCCCCTGTCCGACGAGCAGCAGAAGGCGATCGTGCAGATCGCCATCGCCAGACTGCTGACGCCCATGGGCCTGCGGACGCTGAGTCCCGACGACCCCCGCTACCGACGCCGCTACGGCGGCTCGTGGGAATCCCGCGACCGGGCCTACCACCAGGGGACGGTCTGGCCGTGGCTGATGGGTCCGTTCATCGAAGCGTACCTGCGGGTGGAGGGCGCCAAGCCCTTCGCGCTGGGTCAGGCGCGCCAGTGGCTCGGCGGCTTCGGCGAGCACCTTCGCACGGCCGGGCTCGGACAGATCAGCGAAATCTGCGACGGCGACCCGCCCCACACGCCCCGCGGGTGCATCGCCCAGGCATGGTCGGTCGGCGAGGTGCTCCGGGCGAAGCTGCTCATCGACGAGCTGGAGGCGCACGCGTGAGAGTCGCGGCGACTCTGGCGGCGTTGGCGATGCTCACGGTCCCGGCGGCCGGGGCGGTCGAGTTGTCCCTGACGCCCGATCGCGACGCGGATTCCAAGCCCGGCTACCGCCCCGCCACGTTGACGGTCCGCAACACCGAGGACGCCTCGATCACCGCGGTGCACATCCGCCCCGCGGCGGGCGGCCCGGGGCGGGTCGTCCCCGCCGCGGTCGCCCCCGGAGGGCAGCAGGCGGTGTCCTTGCAGCTGCCCGCGCTGTCGCAGCAGCAGGACTACCAGGTCCGGCCGATCGCCGGGGACGCGGTGCAACCGCCTCAGACCGTTCCAGTCCGCTGGCCCGTCGAGTGGGTGGACCGGGGGTTGTTCATCGACGCGGACCTGCACCAGGAGTACGGGTACGAACTGCCGCGCTGGGGCGGGTCCACGAAGCGCTTCGCCCTGGCGCTGCTGGCGATGCTCTCGGGCGGGGCGGTGATGGTCGTCTTCGGATGGCGGCGCCTCGGCCGGGCGCTGCGGGGCGGGCTGATCGTGATCTGGCTGGTCGCGGCGGCGTGGCTGCCGTCGGTCTTCGCGGGGGTTTCCGGCGGGGCGCTGCGGGTGCGGCGCATCCCGGCCGGGGTGTCGGACACGTACGCCCTCGTGGTGGTCGCCTCGATGCGGACTACCGTTTTCCGGGGCCCGTCCGGGCTGGTCCCGGTCTACTTCAACGCCCGCGAAATGCGCGGGGACGGGACAACGACCCGGGCGGACGGGCGCCTCAGGGCCCCGGTTTCCCCGGGGACGGTCCGCCTGTTCCGGGACGTGAGCCGAGCGGAGCAGGAATGAGTCTCAAACGGGCGGGGTCACGCCGTTGCCTCCGGCGGCGTCCTTCCTGCGGATTCGGCCGTTCCGCGTCCCGTCACGGCTGCTCGCCCTCTTCATCCGTCTGGATTCGTCGCCCGGCCTCGGACCAGGCGTCCACGTAGCCCCCGGCCTCGCGGCCCCGGAATCCCATCCGGTGGCGGATGAACCGCAGGATCTCCCAGATCAGCAGGATCACCGCCACCCCCAGCAGCACGAGCGTGAACCACGCGGCCCGGGCGATCAGCGGGCGGGTGTCGGCGTCCACGGCGTCCACCGCCTGGGTCAGCACCGCCAGGGTCGCCACGAGCCCACCGACGAGCATCAGCAGCAGGAAGGTCACGGCGTAGAAGCTCGCGGTCCGTATTCGACGGGTGCGGTTCACGTCCACGGGGCGTCCTTTCGCGGGTCGTAGGGCTGGGCGTCGCGGAGCTTTTCGAGCAGCTCGCGGGCCTCGTCGTTCGGCTTCGGCGGCGGGACGATCTTGATGACCACGTACTGGTCCCCGGCCGAGCGGTTCCCCGCGGCGGGAACCCCCTTCCCGCGGAGGCGCAGCTTCCGCCCGCCGGGCGTTCCCGGCGGAACGGTGACGGTCATGGTC
>CAYTQL010000335.1:0-3698 GCA_964439555.1 uncultured Planctomycetaceae bacterium
CTTGCCCAGCACGGCGTTGAGGTTCGCCCCGTCGTAGTACATCAGCCCGTCGACGCCGTGGACGAGGTCGGCGATCTCCTTGATCCGCGGGTTGAACAGCCCCAGCGTGTTCGGGCAGGTGAGCATCACTCCGGCGACGTGGTCGCCGAGGGCTTCCTTGAGCTTCTCGACGTCCATCACGCCGCTCGCGTCGGATTCGACGGTCCGGACGTCGTAGCCCGCGATCGCCGCGGAGGCGGGGTTGGTCCCGTGGGCGCTGTCGGGGATGAGGATGGTGGTCTTCTCGTTGCCCCGATCGCGGTGGTAGGCGGCCATGATCATCACGCCGGTCAGCTCGCCGTGTGCCCCGGCCAGCGGTTGCATGGTCACCGCGGCCATGCCGCAGATCTCCCGGAGCAGCAGGTCCATCTCGCGGAGGACCATCAAGGCGCCCTGGACGCGCATCTCGCCGTCGGGCAACTGGGGCAGCAGCGGGTGGAGGTAGGCGAACCCCGGATACCCGGCCACGCGCTCGTTGACCTTGGGGTTGTACTTCATCGTGCAGGACCCGAGCGGGTAGAAGCCGTTGTCCACGCCGAAGTTGCGCCGCGAGAGAGCGGTGAAGTGGCGGACGACGTCCAGTTCGGAGACCTCGGGCAGCTCGGGCGGCGCGTCGCGGCGGAAGCGGTCATCCAGGTCGGCGGCGGCGTCCACGCCGCTTTCGCCGACGCGGACGGCCCGGCGGCCTGGCACGGACATCTCGAAGATCAGCTCCATGGGGATCGGTCCGGTTCGGGGTCAGAGCGAAGCGTTCTGCGGGAAGAATGCGTCCGGGGGGCTCAGGCGTTGTCCTGCTTCTGGCGGATGCCTTCGAGCCGGTCGCGAACGTCCTTGTAGTTGTAGTCGATCTGCGCCACGGCGGAAAACTCGTCCTGGGCGCGGTCCAACTCGTCCATCTGTTCCAGCACGTCGCCGAGATTGTAGCGCAGCTCCTTGACCCGCGCCTCGGGCAGCTCGGCGTCGAGGGCGCGTTCGTAGGTTTCGGCCGCCTCGCGCAGCCAGCCCTTCTTGGCGAAGGCCTGCCCGAGGTAGTTCAGCGCCTGTGCATGGCGGCGGGGGTCCCGCTGGGCCTGCTGGAGCGAGGCGATCGCCTCGTCGAGCTGCCCGGCGATGAGCTGCCGGCGTCCGAGTTCGAACTTGATCCGCAGGTCGGTCGGGTAGTTCACCGCCCGCTCGCCGTACTCCTCGAGCTCGAATTCGAGCTGCCGCTTGGCCTGCTCGGCCGCGGCGGCCTTGTCGCCCTCGCTGAGCAGCTCGCGGTAGCGGCGGGTCATCTGCTTGATGCGGATATCGCCGATGCGCATCTTGAAGCGGTAGGCGCCGATGTCGGTGTGGGCCTTGCGGAGGATGTCGATCGCCTCGTTTTCGAAGGCCTCGTCCTCCGTCTTGACCAAGGCGTCGACGACCGCGTCGACCTTGCCGCCGATGGTGGGGTCGGCGAGGTACTCGGCGCGGGCGCGTTCGATCTGCTTTTCCACGATCGACTCGCTCTGGACCATCTGGTCGCTCTGGGCGAGTTCGACCTGCTTGTCCATGTCCCGGACGTGCTTGGTGAAGTCCTCCTCCTCGCCGCCGCGCTGTTGGAGCGTCGAATTGGCCGCGAGGGTCTTGGCGAGGTTCTCGATCTCCCCGTTGTCGGGGAACGCGCCGCGGGCGAGGTCCGCCACGGCCAGGCCCTTCTTGTACTGCTCGACCTCTTCGCAGGCCTTGGCGGTCTCGAAGAGCACGCGTCGGGAGGGCTTGTTCTGTTGCTGGTGATGGAGAATGACGTCGGCGATCCAGCCGAGGGTCTCGGTCGCCTCGAGGGCGCGGGCGGCTTGGAGGACCTGCTCCATGAACAGGAGGCTTCCGGGCTCCTTGCTCAGGAGTCGCTCGGCCTTGATGAGGTTCTCCAGCGGGTCCTTTCCGGGCTTGGCCTTGAGCTTCTCCATCATGCCCGGGCCCTTACCCCCGGCCGCCTTGCGGCGCAGGGCGACCTCGCGCAGAGGCCGATGCCCGCGCTCCACGGCGTCGGGCTCGCGGCGGATGCCCTCGGTGTACATCTCGATGGCGAAGTCCCAGTTGCCGGTCTCGGCGACCTGGTCGGCGCGATCGAAAAACTTCGCCCCCTTGCCCTTGGTCGCCTCGACGGGTTTGGTCTCACTCATGCAGCAATCCTTCCATTGACCGACCGACCGGCCGGATGTGTCCAATGTATCGCCCCCGAGGCCCGTTCGCAAGCCGACCGGGGCCGACCGGAAAGGGCGAACCGCGGGACTGCCGAGGCGCGGAACCTGCGAGGAAAGACACAACACTCACCGCCCCGTTGGCTCGGGCCGCCCGCCCCGCCGCGGTCCGCCGTCGTCCCGCGATCAGTACTCCCGGCGCTTTCGCGCGGGGGGGATGTCCATCAGCTTGCGGTACTTCGCCACGGTCCGCCGGGCGATCTTCATTCCCGCGTTTTTCATCTCTTCGGCGAGCTGGTCGTCGTTGAGGGGGTCGGTCTTGTCCTCGCGGTCGACGATCTCCTTGAGCTTCGCCTTCACCGCGTCCCAGGAGACGTCCTCCCCCTCGGCGGTGGTGGTCCCGCCGGAGAAGAACATCCGCAGCGGGTAGATGCCGCGCGGCGTCTGGACGTGCTTGCCCGCCACCGCCCGGGAGACGGTGGCTACGTGGACGCCGACCTTCTCGGCCACGTCGGCCATGGGCAGGGGCTTGAGGGCTTCCTCGCCCTGTTCGAGGAAGTCCCGCTGGACGGCGAAGACCTCCTCGATCACGTGGCGGACGGTGTTGCGGCGCTGCTCGATCGCCTCCATCAGCCACCGGGCGGATCGGATGTTTTTCTTGAGGAACTTCCGCGCGTCGCGCTGGGCGGAGCGATCGCGGGCGAGCTTGCGGTAGTGCTTGGAGATGTACAATCGCGGCGAGTTGCCTTCAGGCATGGTGATGACGACGCGCCCGTCCTCGTCGAGCTCGACCACCGCGTCGGGGATGATCAGCGGCGCCTGGCGTTCGCCGACGAGCCGTCCGGGTCGGGGGTTGAGGTGCGAGAGGTTCGCGATGGCCGATTTGACCTCCTCGATGGTTCGCCCGGTTTTTCGGGCGATCCGCGGGAGGCGGTTCATCTCGATGTCCTTGAGGAAGCTCTCGACGAGTTCGATTTCGAGGGACACGTCGCGGCCGGTCTCGGCTTCGACGTTGAGCTGGAGCTTGAGGCATTCGGCGAGGTCGCGGGCGCCGACGCCGGTGGGGTCGAGCGTCTGGACCCACTTGAGGGCGGCCTTGAGCGTCGCCTCGCTCGGCGCGGGCTCGAGACTCGCCCGGACGTCCTCCAGCGGCGTGCGGAGGTAGCCGTCGTCGTCGATGTGGTTGAGGATCGCCTCGCCCGCGCGGCGGACTTCGTCGGAGGCGTCCACGAAGGACCACTGCTCGAGGAGATACTCATTGAGCGACTGGCCCGGGGCGGGCGTGTTGGCCATGGCGTCGAGCTTGCGGTCGCGTTCCCCGGTCGGCTGGGGGCGCGCGGGGCTGTCCGAGCGGGCCAGCCAGGGCTCGAACTCCTCGTCGAACTCCGCGAGCCGTTCGAAATCCTCTCCGGAGCCCTCGTCCTCGACGACCATGTCATGCTCGCCGCGGATGTCGGGTTCCTCTTCGCGCTGCATGGGGGCTTCGGGGTCCAC
>CAYTQL010000336.1:0-3685 GCA_964439555.1 uncultured Planctomycetaceae bacterium
CCCGCGTCAGGCATCCGGGGCAAGAGTCCTATTGTAAGCATTCCCCTGCGGCCTCGCCAAGGACCCGTTGTGCGATTGATCGGTTAATGCGTCAACCGCGCGTTCTTGTCACCGCCCTACGACGCGGACGCGGAGGTTCGTCAGGTAGGGATGCGCCTTCCACTTCGGCGTCCCGTGGAAGTCGCGGGCGATGAACACGTTCGCCGCCAAGCCCGCCCAGTTGCGGACGCGGTCGCCGGCTTCGGCGCAGTAGAGGCTCGCCCGCCGGTCCGGCCAGGTGTTGCCCACGAAGACGACCGGACGGTCGGTGCGGAACTCCCAGACGCTCCAGTCCCCCGGGCGGGAGGCGACGGCGAGCGGGGAGGTCGCCAAGGGCGCATCGGGCACGCCGTCGCCGTCGGTGTCAGCGTAGGCGACGTAATGAAACGCCCCGTACCGCCCCGCCTCGGCGTGGGCGATGCTCACGCGATAGGTCCGCTCGCCCCGGGCGGGCGGGAGCTTCCATACCTGCACCCGGTGCGGGAGCACGCGACGGGCGCGCAGCGGCTTCAGTACGCCCCCGGCGCCGCGCTTGAGCGGGCAGGCGCGCTTCACGGCGACTTCGCCGACGGTTTCGACCTCGCGCGGGCGGGGCGAGGCCGCGGCGTCCGGGGCGTCGCCTTCGAGCTGCCCGGTCAGGCGGGCGTACTCGCGGACGACCTCGATCAGCGCCGAGCGGCGGGCCCGCAGGCGCTTGAGCTTCTTCGCCGTCTCGGTCCCGCCCGCGGGGTCGCTCTCGGCGTCGGCGGAGAACTCGGCGATCTCGCCCTCCAGCTCGGCGAGTTCCTCGGTCTTCGTCTGCAGCAGGGCGCGGATGCGTTTCTGCGCTTCGTCCTCGACGGCCGGGCGGGTCGAGGACGCGGGCTTCTCGTCGGCGTCCTCCCGTTGCGGGGCGACCCACGCCTCGAGCTTCGCATCCCAGCGCAGGTCGTTGCGGTAGGTGCGGGTGGGGTTGGTGATCGTGATCGGGGTCGACCCGGTGGCGAGCACCTGGTGACCCCGGGTCCCCCCGCTGTAGCGGGCGATGCGCATCACGCGGCGGACGCCTTCGCGCGTCCCGGGCGGATTGTCGAGATCCTTGACCGAGCCGTCGGCGTAGGTCACCTGGTAGTAGACGATGGAGCTCTTTTGCGGCTCTTCGGCGGCGGTCGCGGCGGCGACCAGCAGCAGCCCCAACGCCGCTGCGGGGGCGCGAGTCATGGGCATGTCCTTTCCGGAAACGCGCTCGGCGCGCAGCGTTCCCGTTTCCTTCATCGGCGTGGACGGGAGCGGGATTGATGCAAAATCACGCCGCCGCCCGGGCCCAGGCCCCAAAAGCCCCCCGACACGCGTGCCGTCGGCGTGTATGATGGCCCGCAAACGGGTGATCGACCGCCATGGGCATACCAAATCCCTTCCGAAATCTCCGCATCCGGTCGAAGATCCTGCTGGGCTACGTGACCGTGCTGCTGCTGTCGGTGGGCCTGGCCGGGGGCGCGCTGTACTTCCAGATCCGCAAGCTGCTGCGCACCAGCATCGAGCAGGAACTGCAGACCTCCGCCGAGGCGATCACCCACATGGTCCGTGCGGCCGCGGATACCTCGATCAAGAACTACCTCCGCAGCGTGGCCGAGCGCAACCGCGAGATCGTCGCCGCGCTGCACGCCCGCGCCATGGCCGGGGAGATGACCGAGGCCGAGGCGAAGGCCCGCGCCGAGCGGATTCTGCTGTCCCAGACGATCGGAAGCACCGGGTACATCTACGTGATCAACTCGAACGGGATGGTGGAGCTTCACCCCTCGGGGTCGCTGGTCGGGCAGGACTTCTCGCGCTTCGAGTTCATCCAGGCCCAGAAGCGCCGTTGCGAAGGGTACCTGGAGTACGACTGGCGGAACCCCGGCGAGCCGGCCGCCCGTCCCAAGGCGATGTACATGACCTACTTCCAACCGTGGGACTGGATCATCTCCGCCTCCAGCTACCGCACCGAGTTCCGGGAGCTGATCAACGCCGAGGACCTTCGCGCCCACGTACTGTCGCTGGACTTCGGCGCCGAGGGTTACGCCTACGTGGTGGGCGTCGACGGAAAGCTGCTGATCCACCCGTTCATGAACCAGGAGGGGCTGCTGGAAAGCCCGCAGGCCCAGCGCCTCGTCGAGGAGATGATCCGCCGGCGCAGCGGGAGCCTGACCTACACGCGGCAGAACCCGCCTGAGCAGGACGCCCGGCGCAAGATCGTCCTCTTCGAGCCGATCCCCGAGTTCGGGTGGATCGTCGCCTGCTCCAGCTACACCTCGGAGATCACCGCCCCGCTCGACCACGTGGGCGCGGTCATCGTCGGGACGCTGCTGGCGGCGGTCGGGCTCTCCCTGCCGCTGGTGCTCTGGATCAGCGGCTCGATCACCCGACCGATCCGCGCGCTCGCCCGGCGGGTCCGCAAGGCGGAGGGGGACTTCGAGACCCGCGCAAAGGTGCACTCCGGCGACGAGGTCGGCGAGCTGGCGATGGGCTTCAACCGCTTCATGGACCGCCTCGCCGAGGACCGGGCGATCATGGAAACCCAGGAGCACCAGCGCCGCCAGCTCGAACAACGCATCCAGCAGACCCAGAAGATGGAGGCCGTCGGGCAGCTCGCCGGCGGCGTCGCCCACGATTTCAACAACCTGCTCACCGCGATTCAGGGCAACGTGCAGCTCTTGGCCGCGGAACTGGAGGACGCCGAGGCGCGGGAAATCCTCGAACAGATCCGCTCGGCCGCTCGCCGGGCGGGGGAACTGACCGGGCAACTGCTGACCTTCGCCCGCCGCGGGCCGCTCGAACGCGAACGGGTGGACCTCCACGAGATCGTCCGCGAGGCCGTGGCGCTGTTCCGCCACGCGATTGCCGGAGACGTGATGGTCCAGACCAGCCTTCAGGCGTCCGAGCACCACGTCCTCGGCGACGCGCCCCAACTCCAGAGCGCCCTGCTGAACCTCGCACTCAACGCCCGGGACGCCATGCCCGGGGGCGGCACGCTGACCCTCGCAACCCGGAACGTCACGCTGGACGAGGCGAGCGTCGACGCCGATGCGCTGCCCCCGGGGCGGTATGTCGAGCTGACGGTCACCGACACCGGCGAAGGGATGAGCGCGGAGGTCCGCCGCCGGGCCTTCGAGCCGTTCTTCACCACCAAGGAGCCCGGGAAGGGCACCGGGCTCGGGCTGGCGGGGGTCTACGGGTGCGTCCGGAGCCACGACGGCGCGATCAGCATCCACAGCACGCCGGGCGAGGGCGCCGCGTTCCGCATCTGCCTGCCCCTCGGAGCGCCCGGGGACGCCCCGCGGGAATCGACGCCCGCGCTCGAGCGGAACCCCGAACCCGCCCCCGAAGGCGTCGGGACCGTCCTGGTCGTCGACGACCACGAGATGGTCCGCCGTTTCGCCGCCTCCGCCCTGCGCCGCCAGGGCTACCGGACGCTCGAAGCCGCCGACGGCGTCGAGGCGGTCGAACACTTCGAGACCGCCGCCGACCGGATCGACGCGGTCCTGCTCGACCTGCTCATGCCCCGCATGGGCGGTCGCGAGACCTTCAAGCACCTCCGCGAGATCGACCCGCACGTCCAGGTGATCGTCTCCTCGGGCTACTCCGCCGGCGAGCAGACCGACCAGGATCTCCTCGCCGAGGCGGCCGG
>CAYTQL010000337.1:0-3671 GCA_964439555.1 uncultured Planctomycetaceae bacterium
GAGAGGTGCAGTTGCTGCGGTCCGCGGCCGGTGATCTCATCCGGCCGGTATCCGAGCATCTCCGCCATGCGTCGATTGACCTTGATGACGATGCGGTTCTGGAGGAGCATGATGCCCACGAGGCTGCTCTCGAAGACCGCTTCCTGCTCGTGAAGCATCCGCCGGAGCCTTTCCTCGGCGGATTTCTGCTCGCGCAGGTCGCGCAGGGTGCCATGGAGGATGGTCCGCCCCTGGTAGGGGATCGGCGCGAGGGTGACCTCGACCGGAAAATCGCGCCCGTCGGCAGTGCGGTGAGTCCACTCGAAACGCAGCGGTCCGGAGGACAGGGCGGTCCGGGCGAATTCCCGGGCGCGGGCGTGCGAATCGGTTCCGTCCGGCTGACGCGGCGGGGAGAGCTCGGCGGGGCTGCGTCGCAGCACGTCGCTCTTACTGGCGAACCCCAGCATGCGCACCGCGGCGTCGTTGCACTCGATCAGTTCCTGTCCGTCGAACAGGAGGATCGCATCACGAGAGGCTTGGAGGACCTCCGCGAAGCGGCGCTCGCTCTCGGCCAGGGCCTCGCGACGACGGAAAAGTCGGCGGAGAAACCCCGTCATGCCCGCCTACCCCGACGCGGCGACGCTGTGAAAGGGGCGCAGAGACCGCCCCGTGTCTGCGGCGGCGTTTTGATGGTCGAATGCAGCATGCCCAAGCTTCCCGGCTTCCGCCCGGGCGCTCCGAACTGCTGGAGGCGCGGAACGAGAGCCCTGCCTCCGACCCGTCCTGTTCATCGGAAACCGACACGAGCGACTTCAGTTCCGCCACTCCCTTTTCAGCAAGCAGCGGTGCGGGTCGACCTACTGGCGCTCTTCGACGATCAGCACCTCGCCGGAGCGCAGGCCGAGATCGGCCGCGGCGTCGGGGTCGATGAACACGGCCGGTCGGGTCCGCCCGTCCAGCGTCACCTGTCCGCTGCGCAGCTCGCGGGGGTCCAGGGCGGGCCCCGCAGCCTTCCCCCCCGAAAACCCGGACAGCGCCGAGTGCATCATGGCGCTTCGGAACTGCTCGCGCTGCTCCACGAGGTCTTCCTGGGCGTCGATCCGGGCGGAACGCTCGCGGAGGTACAACGCCGCCAGGGCGATGACGATCAACGCCAGCAGCCCCCCCACCACCAGCACATACTTTCCGTCAGAGGCGCCGCCGGCCTGCGGCACCTCCGGGTTCGGGGTTTCTCTGCCGGAAGACTGGGTCACGATTCGACCTCCTGGTGCTCGCCCAGCGCCCAGGCGATGCGGTCCCGGGCGTCGGGCTCGAGGTTGTCCGCAAAGCGCGGCAGCGGACGGTTGCGCCGGTGATAGTAGTAGCACAGCCCGCGATGGACGGCGACATTGGCGACCCAACTGCGCTTCTTCAGCGGCCAGACGCGGAGCCGCCGCAGGGCGCTGGGCGGGGCGAAGAACTCGTTGAAGGCGGACATCTGGGCGTGGCGAAGCTGTTGCACGCTCATCCGCTTCGGGCGGAAGACCACCGTCGCCCCGTTGTACCTGTCCCAGTCGGTGGTCAGGAGCCGCCCGGACGAGCGGTACTGCTCAAAGATCGCCGTTCCCGGGTACGGGGTGAGGATCGTGTAGCAGCTCATCACCAGCCTCGCCTTCTGGGCGAAGCGAACGGCATTCATGCAGTCGCGCCAGTCGTCGGTGTCGAACCCGAAGATGAAGCTGCCCCAGATGCTGATGTCCGCGGCGTGGATCCGCCCGATCTGCCGGAGGTAGTCCTCCGCCTTGACGTAGCGCTTTCCGGCGTCGTGGAGCGTGTTGGCCTTGGGGCTCTCCAGCCCGAGCAGCAGTCCGATGCATCCGCTGTCGCGCATGGTCCGCAGCAGCTTCGGGCTCCGGGCGACGAGGATGTCGCACTGGCTGGCCCAGCGGATCTTCAGGGGCTTGAGACGCTCGAAGAGTTCCATCGCCCAGGCATGGTTGCCGGCGACGTTGTCGTCCGAGAAGATGAACGTTTCCGTGCCGAACTGCGCCTTGGCCGAGGCGACCTCGTCGACGATCTCGTCGATGCTCCGCCGGCGGAACCGACGCCCGAAGATGCTCGGCGTGGTGCAGAACGTACACCCGTGCGGACAGCCGCGGGTGGTCTGGATGGGGTTGAACACGAGGTAGTCCGACGGGTCGAGCAGGTCCTTTCGCGGCGTGGCGATCGGCGCTTCGGGCAGTTCGCGCCAATCGTAGGTCCGCCGCGGAAGCTGCACCGCCCGGCGGGGATCGTCCCGGGCGTCCAACGCCGCGGCAAGGTCGTCCAGGGCGCCCGGGAGCGTCCCCTCCGCGTCGCCCTTGCAGACGACGTCGGCGTGCTCCAGCGCCTCCTCGGGCAGCGCCGAAGGATGGATGCCCCCGAGGATCACCGGGACGCCCAGCTTGCGATAAGCATCGGCGAGGGCGTAAGCGCGCTTCGCCTGGGTGGTCATCGCCCCGATGCCGACCGCGTCGATTCCCGCGGCATCCGGGGTATGCGGGGCGTCGAGCACGTTTTCATCCACGATCTCGGCATCCCAGCCGTCCGGAACCACGGCCGCACAGATCGTCAGATTCAACGGCGCGAACAACGCCCGGCGGGAGAACGTCATCTTCCGGATCACGTCCGGCAGCGTGATCGTGCTCAGGGCGCTTCGCGGGTTGATGAGCCGAAGTCTGCGTCTTCGCGGGCCGCTGCTGCGGATCATGGAGCCTCCCTGGCGGATCGAGGATGAACCCATCATAGACCCCCCGGCGCAATCGACCAACCGAAAGCCGGTCCTATTGGAGGTAGAACTCGGCGATCCGCAAGGGCTCCGGGCCTCGCTCGAGCAACCGGAAGCGGAGATACCGCGCGAGAACCGGGCGAACGAGGCAGATACTGGTGACCCTGCGCGTCCCCGGGACCACCGCAGCGGGCACGAACGACTCCCCGTCGAGGCTGGTGGTCAACTCGATCCGTCCGGGGAAGTGCTCCCCGTCGGACCCGTGTTCCAGGACGATGAGGTTGAACAGGCTCGCCTTCCCGAGGTCCAGGGTCATCTGCGGCGTCCCCGCTCCCAGGATCGCCTCGGCGTAGGTGCCCGACCGCCCGTCCACCGCCGCGGCGGGGTTCCGCATGTTCGAGGCGACGGACCAGCGCACCCGGGCCGTGACGGCCGAGGCGACCAGGCGCCCTTTCGCTCCCTGGTAACTGCCTTCGCAACCGAGGGATACCCCGGCAACAAGGCACACCAGCAGGTTACTCGCACGTCGGAAATCCATGGTCGCGGCATTATACGGACCGGCGCGGGCCCGGTCACCTGCCAACAGCAAACCGCAGGCGGATCGGCTCGCCTGCTTCGCGACCTGTCCCGGCGATGCACTCCGCGACCGGCTCGCCCTCGAGGTCGATGTGCCGTCTGCCAGGTGTCTCTCACTCGTCGGACTCGATAACGTCCGAAGCAGGCGGCACTTATCTCGCGCCTTGTCCGGGAATGATAATTCTCGGAAAATCCATCAGTTCGTCAGCATGAAGGGAGTGTGTAATGTCCCGTTCGTCAGCCCCGGCCGCCCGTCGTCGTCCGGCCTCCCGCTCCGGCGAAGTGAGTTCCTACCGCGTCTCGCCGCACGTCGTGACGCCCAAGCGTGTGCTGTACAACTGTCACGGGTGCGGGTACAGCCGCTCCGCGC
>CAYTQL010000338.1:0-3662 GCA_964439555.1 uncultured Planctomycetaceae bacterium
AGCGGGTGGGCAGGTCGGCGAGTTTGTCGATCTCCGGGTGGCGGGCCACGTCCTTCCCCGTCGCCTCGCGGATCGCGTCGGGGAACTTCGCCGGATGCGCCGTGGCGATGCAGATCACCGGTTCGTCCGAGCCGACCGCGACGCCCTCCGTCCCGACGCCGACCGGGGCGAGCGCCTGGACCACGCTGACCCCGCAGGCGGTGTGCGGATCGATCACGTACCCCTCGAGTTCGTACATCCGCCGGATCGCCGCGAGAATCTCCGCCCGCTCGGCCGAGCCGGCCTGGACGGCGCGATCCGTCTGTCCGAAGCGCTCGGGCTCGACCGACAGTTCGCCCGTGCGCTCGAAGGCGTCCATAGTCTCCCGCAACACCCCGGGGTCCTCCCCGAGGCGGTAATACAGGTATCGCTCGAAATTGCTGGCCACCTGGATGTCCATCGCCGGGGCGAGCGTCTTGCGGAGCGTTCCCTTCCGGTAGACGCCGGTGGTGAAGAACTCCGCGAGAATGTTGTTCTCGTTGGTCGCGAGGATGAGTTCCGAGATCGGCGCCCCCATCCGCCGCGCGTACCACCCGGCCAGGATGTTCCCGAAGTTGCCCGTCGGAACGCAGACCCGGACCGTCTCGGCGCCGGTCAGGTCCGTCACCCGCAACGAGCTGTGGACGTAGTAGACGATCTGCGCCAGCACCCGCGCCCAGTTGACCGAGTTGACCGCCCCCAGGGCGTAGCGGCGCTTGAAGTCCACCTGCCCCATCAGCGTCTTCATGATCCGCTGACAGTCGTCGAAATCGCTCTCGATCGCGATGTTGTGGACATTGTCATCGAGGACCGAGGTCATCTGCCTCGCCTGGATTTCCGAGACCCCCCCCACCGGGTGCATCATGAAGATGTCGATGCGGTCCCGCCCGCGGACGCCGTGGATCGCGGCCGAGCCGGTGTCGCCGCTGGTGGCCCCGAGGATGTTGAGGCGTCCGCCGCGACGGGAGAGAACGTACTCGAACATGTTCCCGAGGAACTGGAGGGCGATGTCCTTGAAGCTCAGGGTCGGCCCGTGCCACAGCTCGAGGACCAGCAGGTCTCCGACCTGCTTGACGGGCGCCGGTTCGGGGTCGAAGTTCCCGGCGTAGGAGCGGTTGACCAGGTCGCGCAGGTCCTCGGGGGGCAGGTCCTCCACGAACAACCGCATGATCTCGAAGGCAAGCTCGGGGTAGCTCAGCGTCCGCCAGTCGTCGAGACGGTCGCGGACGTCGGGAATGCGCACGGGGATGATCAGCCCGCCGTCGTCGGCCAGGCCCATCATCACCGCGTCGGCGAACCGCACCGGGTCGATCTGTCCTCGCGTGGAGACGTATTCCATTCTGGGCCCTTCAGGAGGAGCGGGGTCAGTGTAGCGGAGGGTGCGGGATTTGGGAAGCCGGCGCGGCGTCGCTCAGCGGGCGTCCCGGTCGCCGCGTCGTGTGAGGCGCTTGCGGAGGCGACGCCAGAAGCTCGGGCGTCCGAGGTCCCGGGCGAGTTTGCGAATCTGCGGATCGTCGGGTTTGAGTTCCACGGCCCGGGCGACGTAGCGGCGGGCGCGGTCGGCCTGCCCCTTCTGGAGATGCGCCAGGGCGAGGTTATACAGCGCCAGCGGATAGTCGGGGCGATACTTCAACGCCCGCCGGCAGCGGCGGATGCCCTCATCGAGTTCCTCGAGCATGAAGTGGCTGACGGCCAGGTTCAGCAGCGCCGTGGCGTTCTCCGGCTCGATCTCCACCAGTCGGCGAAGCACGCAGTTGGCCGTCCGGGTCTGCTGGGCCTGGATCAGCAGGTGCCCGACCTCCTCGAGCAGCGCCGGGTCCTCCCCGCTCACTTTCAACTCCAGCACCAGGTGCCGCCCCGCCTGCTGGAGCTCTTTCTGCGTGATGTACACTTTGGCGAGCTTCGCGTGCGCCCCGGGGTACGCCCCGTCGATGCGGGTGACGAGCTTGAACTGCTCGGCCGCCTTGACCAGGTCGCCCCGCTCCAGCGCCAACTCGCCGAGGCAGAAGTGCGTCGCGGCGTGCTCCGGCGAGACGGTCAGGGCGCGGCGGAAGATCTCCTCGGACCGCGCGTAGTCGCGCAGGTCCAGCAGCAGCTCGCCGTAATCGAGGAGCACGTCGATCTCGTCGTCGCCCTGGGCGATCTCCAACTCGTAGTGGTTCCGCGCCAGGTCGGTCCGGGCGGTGCTCCAGTAGATCTCGGCGAGACGGGCGTGGACCTGCGCATGGTCGGGGTCGAGCCGGAGCGTCTGCTCGAAGCAGTAACGGGCCTTCCCGTAGAGCCCGCGGGCCTTGAGGCTGATCCCGAGGTTGTAGAAGCACCACGGGCACTCGTCGCTGATCTGCCGCGCGAGGTAGAACATCACCTCGGCGTTGTCGTGGTCGCCCCTCCGCGTGTAGGTGACGATCCGGTTGCAGTAGAGCGGCTCGAAGGTCGGGTCGAGCTGCTCGGCCCGGGCGAAGTGCTCCAGCGCCTCGGCGCAGCGGTCCATGCGCGTGAGGTTCACGCCGAGGCAGTTGTGCGTCTCGACGTCGTCGGGGTTGATCGTCAGGGCGTCGGCGAAGGCCTCGCAGGCGCGCGAGTAGTCTTCCATCGCTTCGAGCGTCAGCCCGAGATTGAACCGCCACGAGGGGTTGTAGGGGTTCAGCTCGATGGCCGCCCGGAGCTCGGCCGCCGCCTCGGCGAGTCTCCCTTCCTCGTAGAGGTCGTGGGCCCGCTCGGCCCTGGCATCCGCGTCAATCCATTCGTTCATAGCGATTGAGCTTTGTGGCAAGGTCGCGACGGGGTCGCCCTCGAAAAGACCAGCGCTGCCTCGAACCCCGAGCAGCCAAGCGTCCACCGCGACGAGCACATTCTACTCTTACCGCCCGATTTCGACAAGGCGGAAAGGCGGTCCCGGACCCGGCCGGGGGGCGGAAACGGAAGGTGCTCAGCGCCGGGGCGCCCGTCCCGTCCCTGCGCGCAGAGCCCAGTCGTTCGAATGCCGGGTCCGCGCGGAGGCGGCGGGTCAGTTCGCAGGCGTCGAAGACCGCGACGGTCACCTCGCGCCCCAAAGCCGCCAGTTCGCGGCGTACCGCTTCGGCCGTCCGTCCGCGGAACTGTCCGTAGAACCGTCGGTTGCGCCAGTACGCGAGGTAGAAGCCCCGGTACCAGTCATTCGACACCACCGGACCCGGCGTCCGGGCCCGGGCGGACCGTTCATGCAGACGCCGGAACTCGCCCTGTCGCCCTCGCTGGTTCTCCCATGTTTCCAGGGCCCCGTAGCCGAAGCTTCCGAGCACCAGCAGGCAGACGAGCACCCGGGCCGAAGCCCGACGCCCCGCCACCGCGGCGAGCGACCAACCGGCCGTGGCGACCAGCACCCCGTAGATCGGCCAGAGATAGCGCGGCTCGATCGCCATGGGCAGGTATCCGCCGATGTACAGGGCCAGGCAGACCAACACCCACGCCCGCTTCATACGCCCCCGCCGACGGGCGAAGAGCAGCAGCGCCGCCAACGCCGGGCCCAGCAAAGACAGCGCCAAGAGGTCCAGCTCCGCGACCACCCCGAACGCTTGCCCCGCATTGCCCCCGATCACCTCGATCCGGCGGGTCGCGTCCATCGGGAACTCCTCGCGGACGCGGACCCAGAGCGACTCCGGAAT
>CAYTQL010000339.1:0-3656 GCA_964439555.1 uncultured Planctomycetaceae bacterium
GCGCCACCAGCGCGTAGAGCACGCCGGCCATCAGGCCGTTCAGCACCACCTCGATGCCCCAGAAGAACTGTTCAGGCATCGCTCGCCTCCCTTGTCGCTCCGGGCCCGCCGCGCGCTGCGCGGGGTGCGGGCGGTCCGTCGCCGGGCGGAGGCGCCGCCGGGGCGTCCGCCGCGGAGGGCGTCGAGGATGTCGTCGAGGCTCATCCCCATGAACCCGCTGCCGCCGCGTGCGCCGCCGAAGATTTCCTCGAAGTCTGCCGCGGAGCCCTGGTAGGTGTACGCCCGCCCGGGGCCGCCGGGTCCGCCGGGCCCGGCCGCTCCGGACCACGGGCCCTGCCCCTGCGGACCGACATGCCCGTACTGGTCGTACAGCTTCCGCTTCTCCGGGTCGGAGAGGACCTCGTAGGCCTCGGTCGCCTCCTGGAACTTCTCGGAGGCGTCTGCGGCCTTGTTCACGTCGGGGTGGTACTTCCGCGCCAGCTTGCGGTAGGCGCTCTTGATGTCCGCTTGCGAGGCGCCGCGCTCGACGCCGAGAATGCTGTAGTAGTCCTTGTTCGCCATACGCCGTATTGTACGGACTGCGCGGGCGAAGCGCGAACGGTCAATGATGCGATGACCGGCGGCCGGCGGACGCTCAACGGCGAACGCGCGGCGCGCCCGCCCGGTCGCTTCGTCCCGCAGAGGGGGTTGCCCGCCCTGCTGCCGCCTACTGCGCCACCACCTTCGAGATGCTGAAGATCGGCAGGAGCAGCGCCAGGGCGATTCCGCCGACCAACAGGCCCATGATGATGATCATCAGCGGCTCGATCATGCTGGTGACGGTCTTGACGGCCGTCTTGAGGTCCGCCTCGCAGAACCCGGCGATCCGGTTCATCACGTCGGCGAGCTTCCCGGTCCGCTCCCCGGCCGAGACCATCTGCGCGATCGTCGGGGGCACCAGGTCGGAGCGGTTCAGCTCGTCGCTGAGCGTCGCGCCCTGCATGACCCGCTCGGAAAGGCGGTCCCAGACCTGCTTGTAGTAGTGATTGCCCGAAACGCGCCCGGTGATTTCGATGCCCTCGAGCATGCTCACGCCGCTGGTGACCATCGTCGCCATGGTCCGCATGGACCGGGCCATGCAGCTCTTGCGGTACATGGGCCCGAGGATCGGCACGTGGATGCGGACCCAGTCCAGCGTCATCCGCCCGGTGGGCGTGCGGAAGTAATAGACCAGCCCGCCGACGGTCAGCGCCAGTGCGCCGAGCACGAGCGGCCAGTAGTCGACCAGCCCGTTGGACATGCCCAGCAGGATGCGCGTGGGCAGCGGCAGCACGGCGCCCTTGCCGGAGTAGATCTTCTCGAACCGCGGGAGGATGAACACCAGCAGCCCGACCACCACCAGCACGCAGAAGCCCAGCATGCACAGCGGATAGGTCATCGCCCCCTTGACCCGGCGGCGGGTGTCCATCTCCTGTTCCATGTATTCGCTGACGCGCTGGAGCATGGCGCCCATCGTGCCCGAGGCCTCGGCGGCCCGCATCAGCGAGACGAAGAGCTTGTCGAAGAGCTTCGGGTACTTCTCCAGGACGGCCGAGAATTCCACCCCGCCTTTGACCTGCTCGGAGAGGTCCTCGATGATCTCCTTGAGCGTCGGGTGCTCGGTCTGCTCGGCGATCGCGTCCAACGCCTCGGACAGCGGGACGCCGGTGTCCACCATGACCGCAAGCTGCGTGGCGAAGAAGATCACGTCCTGGCGTTTGACCCGCTTTCGCGACGGCGGCGGCGGGA
The DNA here is from genome assembly GCA_964439555.1 of uncultured Planctomycetaceae bacterium. Taxonomy (GTDB): domain Bacteria; phylum Planctomycetota; class Phycisphaerae; order SM23-33; family SM23-33; genus CAYTQL01. Next base: position 1,768 of record CAYTQL010000339.1, read on the forward strand.
GCGGATCCCCGTCCGTGGGGGTCTGCGGATCGGCCTGGAAGCCCGGGGTCGCAGGCGCTTCGCGCGTGGCGACGCCTCCGGACTCGTTCTTGTAGGGGAACCTAGGCATGGTGGGCTCCTGTGGACAGCAGGTTCATCAGCTTTTCGGGGTTTTTCGCGCGGGCCAGGGCGGCGTCGCGGGCGATGCGTCCTGCGGTGACGCCCGCGACGATCGAGGCGTCCAGGGTCTGCATGCCCTGGGCCCGGCCGGTCTCGATCATCCCGGCCAGCAGGTGGGTCTCCCCGTCGCGGATCGCCCGGCGAACGGCCGGGGTGGCGATCATGATTTCCGCGGCCGGGCACATCGTCCCGTCGAGTTCGTCGTGGAAGAGCGTCTGGCAGACGACGCCCCGGAGCGTGTCGCACAACTGCACGCGCACCTGGGGCTGCTGGGCGGCCGGGAAGACGTCCACGATCCGGCTGACCGTTTCGACGGCGCTGACCGTGTGCAGCGTAGCGAGCACGAGGTGCCCGGTTTCCGCGGCGGTCAGGGCGGCGGAGATCGTCTCGAGGTCCCGCATCTCGCCGACGAGGATCACGTCGGGCCTCTGGCGCACCACGTGCCGCAGCGCGCCGGCGAAGTCCGGGCAGTCCTGCCCGATCTCCCGCTGCTCGATGATGCTGCGACGGTGGCGGAAGAGGAACTCCATCGGGTCCTCGAGGGTGATGATGTGGTAGGCGTAATGATCGTTCATGTACTCGATCATCGCCGCGAGGGTGGTGCTCTTGCCGCTGCCGGTCCCGCCGGTGACCAGGACAAGCCCGCGCGGCAGGTCGGCGAGGTCCAGGACGCGCTCGGGGAGTTTGAGGTGCTCGAAGCGCGGGATTTCGTGGGGGATGAAGCGGATCGCGGCGCTGAGGCTGTTGCGCTGGCGGTGGACGTTCACGCGGAACCGCCCCACCCCGCTGCGCCCGACGGAGAAGTCCACGTCGCCGGTGCGCTCCAGGCGGTCCTTCTGGTGCGGGCTGCACGCGGGCAGGAAGATCGCCTCGAGGTCCGCGTCGCGCAGGGGCTCGCCCTCCACCGGCGCCATGTGCCCCGCGACCCACAGCACCGGCGCAGCGCCGGGGACCAGCACGGCGTCGGAGGCGCCGCGGTCGGTGACCACGTCGAAGATTCGATCGATGCTCCAGCTCATGCGCTCGCGCTCCAGCCCGCCGGGCCTACCCGGCCGTGACGCGGAAGACCTCCTCCGCGGTGGTGATCCCCGCGCGGACCTTGCTCATCCCGTCGGCGCGGAGGTTGACCATGCCCGCATCGGCCGCCAGGGCTCGCAGCTCGTTGATGCTCGGGGCGGCGGTGATCTTCTCCCGCAGGCTCTCGTCGGGCAGCAGCAGCTCGTAGATGCCGATCCGCCCGGAGAACCCGCTTCCCCGGCACTTGGTGCACCCGACGCCGTGGTAGAAGGTCTCGACCTCCCCCGCCAGACGCTCCACGCTGCGGCGGATGTTGATCGGTGCGTCGTAGGCTTCCTTGCAGTTGGTGCAGATTTTCCGCACCAGCCGCTGAGCGAGCACGGCGTTGACCGACGCGGCCACGAGGTACGGCTCGATGCCGATGTTCAGCAGGCGGGTGATCGCCCCCGGTGCGTCGTTGGTGTGCAGCGTGGAGAAGACCAGGTGCCCGGTCAGGGCCGACTGGACGGCGATGCGCGCGGTTTCCTCGTCGCGGATCTCGCCGATCATGATCACGTCGGGGTCCTGGCGGAGCAGGCTCCGCAGCGCCGTGGCGAAGGTGAACCCGATCTTGAAGTTCGCCTGGAACTGGTTGACCCAGGGCAGATTGAACTCGATCGGGTCCTCGACGGTGCAGATGTTGGTTTCGTCGTTGTTGAGCTCTTTGAGGACGC
>CAYTQL010000340.1:0-962 GCA_964439555.1 uncultured Planctomycetaceae bacterium
TCGCGCCGTTGATGACGGCCGTATCGTAGCCGAACAGGAAGCCTCCCAGGCCCGCCGCCAGGGCGCACATGCCGACGAACAGCAGGTTGTAACGTGTTTCGTTCATACGGCCATTGTTCCGGACCGATCTATTGCTCGTCGCGCAGCGCGTCGAACATGGCAATGATGTTGTCCGGCGGCACGTTGGCCAGGATATTGTGGACTTGCTGGAACACGAATCCGCCGCCGGGGGCCAGAATGTCGACTTGCTCCCGCACGTGCCGCCGCACCTGTTCCGGCGTGCCGAAGGTGAGCACCTGATGCGTATCGCAGCCGCCGCCCCAAAAGGTGATCCGCGCGCCGAAGTCGCGTTTCAGCCCCGTCGCGTCCATGCCGGCGCACGAGATCTGCACCGGATTGATGGCGTCGAGTCCGGCGTCGATCAGGTCGGGCATCAGGGCGCGCACGGAGCCACAGCAATGCAGCATCACGTTCACATCCGCCAACTCCTTCGCCCGGCCCCACAGCCGCGCATGCCGCGGCTGGAAGAACTCGCGGATCGCCTTGAGCGTCGCCTGGATCTCCGTGGGGTGGTGGGCGTAGTCGTCCAGCACCGTCACCCCGCCGAGCTGGGCCTTGATCGTCATCCGCCGCCGGGCGCCGGCATAGCGCCCGAGATGCATGGCGATCTGCTCCCGCCCGACCCCGGCGTGGTAGAGCAGCCCCACCGCCGCAAGGGCGTTGTAGGCGTTGTGCAGCCCGGGCAGGGGGACCTGGAGCTTGCAGAACCGCCGCCCCCGGTAGCTGACGTCCATGCGGACCCGCCCGCGGTCGTTGGCGGCGTTGAGCCCGCGCCAGTCGCACTCCTCGGTGAAGCCGAAGGTCTCCACCTCGCAGGGCGCCCCGGCCGCGGCGGCGCGGGCGAGGCGGTCCTCGCCGTTGACCACCAGCAGCCCGGCGTCGGAGACCTGGTGCGAAAACGC
>CAYTQL010000340.1:972-3649 GCA_964439555.1 uncultured Planctomycetaceae bacterium
GTGGTCCTCTTCGATGTTGAGAATCGCCGCGTAGGTCGGGCGGAGGGACAGGAAGCTGCGGTCGAACTCGCACGCCTCGGCCACGAAGTGGTCGCCCGCGCCGACCCCGCTGGGACCGCCGAGCTGGTCCACCGTCGCGCCGATGACGTAGCTCGGGCGCGCCCCCGCCGCCTGGAGTACGTAGGCGACCAGCCCGCTGGTGGTGCTCTTGCCGTGCGTGCCCGCCACGGCGACCCCGACCTTCTCGGCCATGAGACGCCCGAGCATCTGCGAATACTTGATCACCTCGCACCCGCGGCGGCGCGCGGCGATAAGCTCGGGGTTCTGCTCATGGATGGCGGCCGAGTAGACCACCAGGTCGCAGGCGTCGGGGAGGTTCTCCTCGCGCTGTCCGATGTGCACGGCGGCGCCGTCGGCCCGGAGGCGTTCGACCGCCCCGCTGGTGGCCTGGTCGGACCCGCTAACCGCCGCCCCGCGCTCCAGCAGCATCCGCCCCAGCGCGCGCATGCCGGACCCGCCGATGCCGATGAGGTGGATCGTCTTGCCCGCAAAAGCGGACGACTGCTCGCCCGTCGAAGTGGCGCCGCGGGTCTCCATACCTCCGCTCATGCTACTCGCTCCGTGAGTAGAGTGTCAATTTCGGTGCAAGAAAACGGCGCCCGGCCCGACCACAGAAACAAAGGTCACGGTGAGGAAGGATGCCGGGCGGTAACGAATCGCTGTCACCTGCCGACCCTGCGGACCGGGACGCCCCGCACCCATGCTACGGCGCAGGGCTCGTCCCTGTTCCGTATCGGAACCCGGGTGCGTTTCGCTTGAGCGTTTGGCTTGGCGCGACCAGGCAGGGTGCGCGTCCGTATTGTGGCATGGCCATCTTGGTCATGCGTCCCACGGCCGTCTCGCCCATGCCACGAATCTGTCGCGCACCCGCCACGCAGGCCCCGGTTGCCACAAGGGGCTCTTCGCGGACAAAAGCGCCGGCTACCTCGTCTCTTCGTAGTCCGGATTGGGCTCGGGGAACTCGGCTTCGACTTTCTGCTGCCAGTCGCTGAGCAGCCCGTAGAGGCGGTCGTGGACCTCGGGGTTCTCGCCCGCGAGGTTGCGGGTCTCGGCGATGTCCTCGCGGAGGTTGTAAAGCTCCAGGCGGTCGTCCTCGAAGAAGCGGATGAGCTTCCAGTCCCCGCTGCGGACCGAGGCGCCCGGCGTGCCGCCCTGATTGCCGTAGTGCGGGTAATGCCAGAAGATCGCCTCGCGATCGAGTTCCTCCCGGCCTCGGAGCAGCGGGACGAAGCTCACGCCCTCACTCTCGTGCCCGGGCAGGTCGTCCACACCGGCCAGGTCCAGCAGCGTCGGGTAGAAGTCCGGGCTGCTCACCGGGACCTCGCAGAGGCTGTCGGGGTCCGTCACGCCGGGGGCGCGGACCAGCAGCGGCTCGCGCGTTCCGCCCTCGTACATCCAGCCTTTGCCTTCGGCCAGCGGGGCGTTGCAGGTGGGCGACCCCTCGGCCGTGGCAAGCCCGCCGTTATCGGACGTGAAGACGATGATCGTCTCCTCGGCGATTCCCTCCCGCGCCAGGGCGTCGAAGACCCGTCCGAGGTTCCAGTCGAGATTCTGCACCATCGCCGCGTAGGCCGGGTCGGACTGGAAACGCCGCCGGGCGATGCGTTTGTCCTTCTTGTGCTCGCAGGGGAAGGGCCCGTCGACCTCGATGGGGTCGCGCTTGTCGAGCCCGAACATGCGCTGCTTGGTTTCGTACTTGTCCACCAGCTCCAGGGGCGACTGAATCGGCACGTGCACCGCGTAATGCGAGAGGTGCAGGAAGAAGGGCTTGTTCGGGTCGCGGCGCTCGATGAGTTCCACGGCCTCGTCGGTCAGCCGGTCGGTGAGGTACTCGCCCTCGGGCCCGTCCTCGAGGTTCTCCAACTCCCAGGGGCTGAAGTACCCTTTGTGCGGCATGCCGTGATGCCCGCCGCCGACGTTGACGTCGAACCCGTGCTTCTCCGGCCAGTAGTCTTCCCCGCCGAGATGCCACTTGCCCACGTGCCAGGTGGCGTATCCCCCCGCCCGGAGGGCGTCGGCGAGGGTCTGTTCCTCGGAGGGCAGATAGCGGACGTACGGGGCGTCCACGAGCCGCCCGCGGGTGTGCCCGCCGATGAAGTTTGTCACGCCCACCGTAGCCGGGTACTTCCCCGTCAGGATGCTCGCCCGCGTCGGCGAGCAGACCGGGCAGGCGGCGTAGGCGTCCGTGAACCGCATGGACCGCTGGGCAAGGGCGTCGAGGTTCGGCGTCTCGTAGAAGCTCGACCCGTAGCAGCCCAGGTCGGTCCAGCCCATGTCGTCGATGAGAATGAAGAGGATGTTCGGTTTCATGGCGTTCCGAGGGCTCCTTCCTGGGGGAAGAGTCTACACACGCAGGACCGATTGTGAACGGCGAATCGACGCGATTCATCGCGAACTGCGAATTTCGCATTGCGTCAGCCGCAGCGCGGGGTATGCGCAATCCGCAATGCGAAATTCACGATCGAAGCCCTTGCGGGGTTTCCGGATCGCGGGTAGGGTATCGTTGACGTCGAGACTCTGGGGCATTCACCATGCAAACGCTGCCGTCAACTCGTTCCGGTTGGTCCTGGCGCCGGCCACGCGCCTGAAGCGCGCGTGGCCCCTCTCCGTGGCGCGC
>CAYTQL010000341.1:0-3619 GCA_964439555.1 uncultured Planctomycetaceae bacterium
TGGGGAACAGGTCGTTGATGAAGATCAGGTCGTCGGTGCCCCAGGTGAGAATCTGCCGGCCGACCTTGACGTCCATCCAGTCCAGCGGGCTGAAGGAGGCGTTAAAGGTGCGCAGGTCGAACCAGCCGGTCCCGCGGTTGAGGTTCACGTCGTCCCGCGGTTCGACCATGTCCACGATGAAGTCGGCCCGGGCGTTGAACGTGATCCGCTCCCAGACCTTCATGATTTCGAGCTGGGCGCGGGCCTCGCCGACGGACGCGTCGCGCTGGTGGCGGTCGGTCTGGGTGCGGACCCCGCCGCGGAGCTCGAGGAAGCCCGTGAGGTTCAGCCACTCGATCGCGGATTCGGCGGGTCCGGGCGCCGCTTCGGGCCCGGCGGCGGGCTGGGTTTCCGCTTCGTCGGCGAGCCCGGGAGGCAGGGCGGGCCCGCCGTCCTCGCCCTCGAGCCCCGGTGGCAGGGCAGGTCCGTCGCTCGCCGGCTCCTCTTCGAGCCCGGGCGGCAGGGACGGGGCGTCCTGCGCGACGGCCGGAGCGACCAGGAGCAGAAGCAGGATCGGGAGAATGCGGAATGCCGACTGCGGATCGGGGACCGATGGAATCCGGCTCGCCCGGCCTGTTCGGAGCTCTGTTCGTCCGGGGTGTTCGAAGGGCGCGGCGTCGCTCCGAGCGGGAGCCCGCAATGCGAAATCCATAATCCGCAATCGCTTCACCTCACCACCTCCCGCGGCGGCTTCCGAAGCCGTCGCTCGGTGAAGAGATCCTCATCCAGCCCGGTGTTGTAGTCCACGTCAGCGTATTCCAGGTCGGTATGCCCGCCGGACTCCAGGTCGCTCATGCGGCTCTTGACGACCGTCAGGAATCCGTCGATCTTCTTGACCCCGAGGACCTTGTACCGCCGGTACTCTTTCCCGTTCTTGTAGTAGCTCGTCTGGACGGGGATGAACGTCTTCTTGTGAATCCACATCTTGAAGTAGTCGAACTCGACGGCGTCCCGGTCCTTCGGCGTGTTCTTGAGGACGTAGTAGGTGCCGGTCGTCTCGACCAGTTCGTGCTTGTCCGCGTCGATGTGCCGCCCGGAGACGTCCTCGTAGAAGAAGTGCGAGCCGACGAAGCTGGTCCGCTTGTCCGTGGCCGCGATGCGCTTGACCAGGTCCAGCGCGGGCATGTAGAGCCAGCGGTCGTCGTCCTTGTCCAGGTGCTTATGGACGAGGAAGGCCATCTTGTTCACGTCGGCGGGGCGGTGGAAGTAGAGGTAGAACTTCTGTTCGCCGGTGTACTCGTCGTCCTTCTTCGCGTTGTCGGTTTGCGCCTCCTGCCCTTCGGGCCGCGGGGCGTCCCATCGGAGGATCGAGAACTCGCGGTTCCGTTTCCGGTCGCGGTCGTCGACGATCGTCATCTTCACGTCCGCCCGCCCGGTCTTGCCCTGGTAGTAGGAGACGTAGTTGGTCTTGTGGACGATCTCATCCACGCTCATCTCCGCCGCCGCGAAACCCGCGGTCAGCAGGAGCAGGGCGGCAAGGGTCGTTGCTCTGGTCATGGTTACACCTCCAGGTGTTCCCGGTCCTGCGCTCGCAGGGCGCCGGGGTTGTCGTTGCTGTCGCTCGAATCGGCGCTTGGGGTTTGCTGCGCCTCGGCGTTTCGGCGGCTTTCCTTTTCCCGCCGGCAGGTCGCTCGCCGACCCAAGGCCCCGCAGGCGAGCCCCAGCAGCACCACGGCCGCGGCGCTGAGCCATGTCGTCGTCGACCACCCGAAGCTGCCGTAGAGATTCAGCGCCACCACGGCGACGATCAGCACCGAGCTGATCACGCACAGCGCGCAGTTGCACGCGGGCCGCAAGGTCCGCTTCTCGGCGAAGAGCCTGCCTTCCAGCACGCGGATCATCGCAGGGAGGATCAGCAGCGTCGCGATGCCGCTGACCAGCAGGATCGTTGCGAGGAAGATTCCGACCGTCTTGTAGGGCATCAGCGGCGCCAGCAGCAGCGGCAGGAAGCCGGCGGCGATGACGATGATGTTCCGCGCGATTGCCCGGGCGGGCTCGCCGAAGACCTCGCCGACCGTCTCCCGCCAGCTTCCGTAGCGGCGGTACATCTCGCGGGCGCGGGCGAGGAAGTGGATCGCGAAGTCCACCGCCAGCCCGAGCGTCAGCGAGCTGAGCACCGCGATGGGCATGTCGTAGTCCTTGCCGATGATCCCGATCGCCCCGTAGATCGCCACGATGGTCACCGTCAGCGGGATCATGCTCAGCAGCCCCCACAGCGGCGAGCGGAACAGGATCGTCATCAACACCAGCACCACGAGGAAACTGCCTGCGAACGCCTCCAGCATGCCGGTGACCATCTTCTCCTGCCAGACGACGTTGATATAGGTCAGCCCGAACCACGTCGGCTCGGCGGTCAGCTTCGCCGGAGGGGGGTTCTCGGCGATGAATTCGTCCACGGCGGCGACAACGCGGGACATGTCCCTGTTGTCCCCGCTGGTGAGCTGGATCCAGACGCTCGAGGTGCGGTAGTCGGGCGTCACGAAGTGCCACAGGTCGTCCTTGCGGTGGGACTGCTGGAACTGGAGGAGCATCTGGGCGACGCCGTCGGCGGTCTCCGGGATGCGGAAGTCCTCGCGCTCGCCGCTGACGAAGTCCCGCCGGACGGTCTTGACGATGTCGGCGAGCGAGTTGCTCTTGCCGACCACGCCGGTCTCGGCCATCGCCTGCTGGAGGCGGGCCTGGTAGGCGAGGACCTCCGGGTCCTTGAAGACATCACGGCGGCGGTTGAGGCGGTCGACGAGCAGGTCCGCCGCGTCCCACGCCCTTCGCAGCGCGCGGGACGGGGCGGTCGCGGGCGCGTCCGCATCTCCGGGCTCGGCCGACTCTGCGCCCATGCCCGCAGGCAGGGCCGGTCCGTCGCCCATTCCGGCGGGCAGCGCGGGTCCGCCGCCGGCGGGTTCGGCGTCGCCCTGCGGTCCGGGGGGCGCAGCGGGAGCGGTCTTCCCGTCGATGGTCGCGTCGAGGCGGGCGTAGAACTCGTCCCACCCCTCGGCCGCATCCGCGGCGTCGCGGGCCAGGGCGGTCAGCTCCTCGCGGACCGGGTCGAGTCCGTCGTCGCCTTCGGCGGCGTCGATCACTGCGCGTCCGGCGGCGTCGGCGTCGTACGGTCGGTCCTCGGCCTCCATCGCGAGATAGGCCATATAGGTGCCGCCGAAGTGCCGGTTGAGCACGCGGTCGGCCTCGCGGATCGGATGCGAGGGGGTGAACCACTTGACCGGGTTGTCGTTGATGTTGATCCGGCTGATGCCCCAGCCGGCCACCACCAGCACCACCGCCGAGAGGGCGAGGATCGGCTTCGCCCGGCGGTAGGTCGCCCCGCCCATCCACTTCAGGGCCCGCTTCAGGGGCGTGTCGTGGGCGTGCTCGCCGGCCTTATGTCTCGCGCCGAAGTTCTCCAACGCACGCGGGGGAATGAACATAACGAACGCGGGGATAAACGTCACCGTCAGCAGCCACGCCACCATAATGCCGCCCGCCACGAACACGCCGAACACCTGCACCGGCGGGATGGGCGTGAGAGCCAGGCTCGCGAACCCGGCAGCCGACGTGAGCGAGGTGAACAGCATCGGCTGGAATAACT
>CAYTQL010000342.1:0-3600 GCA_964439555.1 uncultured Planctomycetaceae bacterium
GATCATGAGACGACTGACGCTTGCGAGCCTGGTGACGGCGTGCCTGGTTTCCCCCGCCGCGGCGGGGGACGCCGAGGTGCGCCTCTACCTCCCGCGCAGCATCTGGGTGGACCGCGAGGCGATCCGCCTCGGGGACGTCTCGGTGATCACCTGCAACACCGCCGAGATGGAGCAGAAGGTCTCGGGGATCGCCCTGGGGCGTGCGCCGCTCAGCGGCGAGCGGATCGAGATCAACCGCGCGACGGTGCTCGCGCGCCTGGCGACCCGCGGGATCGAACGGGAAACGGTGCGCCTGACCGGGGCGGCGAGCGTCTCGGTCCGCCGCAAGGAACAGACCGTCGTCCGCTCGCGATGGGTGAAGGTCGCCGACGCCTTCCTCGCCGAGAAGAAGCCCGGCCCGGCCGGGTGCAACTGGCAACTGCTCCGCAAACCGACCGACGCGTCCCTCCCGGCCTCGGGGCAGCTCACACTCACCGCCCGCCTGGACGAGGACAGCCCGCACGGCTACCTCAAGGTCGTCGTCGAGGCGCGCCGCGCCGAGGCGGACGCCGACGCCGAACCGCTGGAGGCTCAAAGCCTCCTCTACAAGCTGGTCTACCCGCATCGCCGCCTCCTGGCCGCGGCGAATCTCCCGGCCGGGACCGTCCTGAGCCCCGAGAACACCACCGTCGACACCGTCATGCAGGGCGCCCCGGCGAAGGACGCCGGTCTGCCGTACGGCCAGCGGATTCGCGTGGCCCTGCGCAAGGACAGCGTCATCGAGCGGCGCACGCTGCTGACGCGGGAGGCGGCCAGGAAGGTCGTCGTCAAGCGCAACCAGAGCGTGGTGATGAAGATCGAGGGCGACGGATTCCGCATGACCTGTCTCGGGGTCGCCCTCGAGGACGGGAAGGCGGGCGAGTTCATCAAGGTCCGCAATCGGGACTCCAAGCGGATCGTGGTCGCGAAGGTTTCCTTCGACGGCTCGGTCCAGCCGCTCTACGACGAGGTGAGCAAATGAGGCATTCCCTGGCTGTGCTGATTGTGCTGCTGGTTTCGGCGACGGCGTCGGGCGGGTCGATCTGGGCTCGCGGGCACCGCAAGGACCGCAAGCTCGCGGCCGACGACACCGCCCGGGCGGTCGGCGATCTGCTGACGATCGTGATCAACGAGGAAAGCAAGATCGAGAACGACACCACCCGGACGATGGACAAGTCCTCGTCGGGCAAGGCGTCGACGAAGGGCACGATCGACCCGGCGAACGCGCTGGGGCTCGACGTGGGCGAGGAGATTTTCAACCTGCCCCGCCTGAACTGGGACGGCTCGAACGAGAGCGCCTTCGAGGGCGAGAGCGGGTACGACTCGGACCGCAAGGTCAGCGACCGGATCACGGTCGTGGTCGAAGACGTGCTGCCCAACGGGAACATGGTGATTCTCGGCAAGCGGACCCGCGAGGTCGCCGGGGACACCCAGACGGTGCAGGTCAGCGGAATCGTCCGCCCCTCGGACGTGAACTTCGCCAACACCGTCAGCAGCGAGAAGGTGGCCGACTTCCACATCGTCCACAAGACCAGCGGACAGGAAAACCGCTTCGTCAACCCCGGCTGGCTCGGGCGCATCCTGAACTGGCTGAACCCGTTCTGAGGCGCCCGTGGACCGGAGAGTCCAGACCCCGGGACGTGAGATTCCCGCTTCGCCGCCGATTCGAATACAAACACCCGACAGGGACACCATGAGCAAGCTCGCGACAACGCTGATCGCCCTGCTGCTCGCCGCCGCCGCGGCGCCGGGCGAGCGCATCAAGGACATCACGGACCTCAAGGGGGTCCGCGGCAACCCGCTGTGGGGCTACGGGCTGGTGGTCGGTCTCAACGGGACCGGCGACAACTCGAACATCTCCAAGCGGGCGCTGACGAACATCCTCCGCCGCAGCGGGATGACCCTCAGCCCGGACGACATCTCCAGCAAGAACATCGCCAGCGTCATCGTCACGACCGAGCTTCCGCCCTTCGCCCGGCGCGGCAGCAGCATCAACGTCACAGTCAACACGATCGGCAGCGCCTCGAGCCTCCAGGGCGGGACGCTGCTGATGACCCCGCTGCTCGGGGCCGACGGACAGACCTACGCCGTCGCCCAGGGACCCCTGAGCGTCGGGGGCTTCAGCGCCTCGGGCGAGAAGTCCACCGTCACCAAGAACCACGTGACCGTCGGACGCATTCCCAACGGCGCCACCGTCGAACGCGAGGAGCTCGCCGACTTCGTCGAGAACGGCGAGATCGCCCTCGAACTCCAGAATCCGGACTTCGGCACCGCCGCGGAGATCGCCAAGGTCATCAACAAGACCTACCCCCAAGCCGCCCACGCCCCGGACGCCAAGCTGGTTCGCATCAAGATTCCCTCCAAGATCAAGAAGGACAAGATCGCCGACTTCGTCGACGCCGTCGGCAAGCTGGAGGCGAAGGTGGACTTCCCGGCCGTGGTGGTCATCAACGAGCGGACCGGGACGGTCATTGTCGGACAGAACGTGGGCATCTCCACCGTCGCCATCAGCATCGGGAACCTCTCGATCATCACCGAGGAGAAGGACTTCGTCTCCCAGCCCCAGCCCTTCAGCAACACCGGGAGCACCGAGAAGGTCCAGCGGACGGAGATCAAGGCCTCCGAGGAACGCGGCGGGCTGCACGTGGTCTCCCGCTCGGTGAGCGTCTCGGACCTCGTCCGGGCGATCAACGCGATGGGCCTGACGCCGCGGGACCTGATCTCGATCTTCCAGGAACTCAAGAACGCCGGAGCCCTCCAGGCCAAGCTGGTCATCAAATAGCGAACAGACCCATGGATGAACTGACGCTCAACCCGATCCACCCGCTGAACCGGCAGTCGCTTCCGGAGTCGCTCGAGCGCCTCGGGCGCGGGGCGAAGCTTGATCCCGCCCGGCGGGCCGAGGCGGTGCAGGTCGCCAAGGACTTCGAGTCGGTGCTGATCCATCGCATGCTCAAGGCGATGAAGGACACCATCCCCGAGTCCGGGCTGCTTAGCAGCGGGACGACGAAGCAGGTACAGGACATGTTCTACGGCTTCCTCGCCGAGGAGGTCGCCGATCAGGGCGGGATGGGCCTGTGGAAGCGAATCTACGAGCAAACCACCGGCGAGCCGGCCCCCGACGCCGCGGCCGTGGTGGAGACACTGAAATGACCCTTCCCACCGGCGAGGACCGTGCGATCCTGGAGCAACTCGATGCCCTCCTGGACGAGGAACTCGAGCTGCTGGAGCTGCGCCGCGGACAGATCGAGACGCTCATCCAGGCGGTGCTCGACCGTGACGACGAGACGATCGAGCCCCTGCTGGAGCAGATGGGCGACGCCCAGCGCGCCCAGGAGGCGACGGACCTGCGCCTCGCGGCGCTGCGCAGCGCCCTGGCCGAGCGGCTGGGCATCCCCGAGCCCGAGGTTACGCTCAACGCCCTGATTGACCGCGCCGCGCCGCGCGAACGCGAGACGCTGCGGATTCGCCGCAAGCAGATCATCGCCCTGGTCGAGGCCCTGCGCCGCCGCCAGCTCGACGCGGTGGTGCTGCTCAACGAATCGGCGCGGGTCAACCGCCTGATGCTCCAGAGCCTCATGC
>CAYTQL010000343.1:0-3596 GCA_964439555.1 uncultured Planctomycetaceae bacterium
CAGTTGGGCATCAAGCGGCTGATGGAGTTCGGCATTCACCCCAGCGTCATCGCCTGCCGTTGCGAATCGCCGGTCACCGATAAGGTCCGCCAGAAGATCAGCGTCTACACCAACGTCCCGCTCAGCCGGGTCTTCTCCATGCACGATCTTCCGAGCATCTACCTGCTGCCCGGAGCGATGCGCGAGGAGGGGCTCGACAGCGAGGTCGTCCAACTGCTGAACCTCGGGGGCAAGGTCAACTCCGCCGCCGACGCCCGCGCCGCCATCGAGTGGACCCGCTTCGCCTCGAAGATCGGCAAGGAATGCCGCGAGGTGACCGTCGGGATCACCGGCAAATACGTCAGCGTCCGCGACAGCTACGCCAGCATCCTCAAGGCCCTCGAGCACGCCGGGGTCGCCAACGACGCCCGCGTCGCCGTCAAGTGGATCGACACCACCGATGTGACCGACGAGAACGTCGCCGAGGCGATCGCCGAGGTCGACGCCATCATCGTCCCCGGCGGGTTCGGCTCCCGCGGGACCGAGGGAAAGATCGCCTGCATCCGCTACGCACGTGAAAACCGCCTGCCGTACCTGGGCATCTGCTATGGCTTCCAGATGGCCGTCATCGAGTACGCCCGCAACGTCTGCGGCCTGGACGGCGCCGACAGCACGGAGATCGTCCCGGAAACCGACGTCCCGGTCATCAGCATCCTTCCCGAGCAGAAGCAGATCGAAGGGCTCGGCGGGAACATGCGCCTCGGCGGGCAGGACGTGGAGCTGAAGCCGGAGACCGTCGCGGCCGGGCTGTTCGACGCCGCGAGCAACATCCGCCAACGCTTCCGTCACCGCTTCGAGGTGGACCCGGCGTACATCGAGACGCTCGAGGAACACGGGTTGATCTTCTCCGGGAAACACCCGGTGCACCCGATCATGCAGGTCCTGGAGCTTCCCCGCCAGAGGCATCCGTACTTCGTGGCCGCCCAGTTCCACCCGGAGCTGACCTCCCGCCCCCTGCGACCCCAGCCGCTGTTCGTGGGCCTGGTCGCCGCGGCCGTCGAGCACAGCAAGGACGAGCCCGCCGTCGCCGCGGAGTGAGCCGCCGCGGGACGAACCGAGGAGCCGCCACAACCGGGTCGCCCAGGGCATGCGATTCCCTTCACCTCGCGAGCAGCAGAGCGGCGCGCCCTACTTCTGCATCCCGCCGCGCCCGCTCGGCCTCGGGGTCGTTGGAGAGCCACAAGCGGGGGCGGAAGGCGGTCTGCCGGGCCTCCGGCTCACCGTCCAGGCGGGCCCGCTTCGCCAGACGATCTGTCCGCCCGCCCACAGGGCGGCGGCGTCGGTCGCCTGGAGGGCGGCCCAGACAGTCGTCTCCCGAGGCGATTGCACGTAGTAGCTTGCGAAGTCCTTTCCAAGCCCGGAGTACTTCTTCGCCCGCCGCCACGCCGGCGGGAGGATGTGCCCGCAGTCCGGCTCGGCGACGACGCGGACCCAGCGGGTCTGCTCACCGGCGTTGTACCGCCCATAGAGGCCCCAGCGGAGCATGCGGTCCGCCTCGACGTTCAGCCGGGCCTCGAGGTCCCGCACGACCCGCGGCATCGTGGGCGCCTCGTGATGGGCAGGGCTTCTCGCACTCGTACCCATGGAACACGGCCGGGAGCCCGTGGGTTCTCTGAGCGGTTTTGCCCGCGGCGCCCCCGCCGGGCGGAAACGGCGCGAGGCGGGCAGCGAAGGGCGCCCGCCCCCGGGCTGCCGGTCGTGGGTTCCTCCGGTAGGTCAAAGCTTCTGAGGGGTTTACACTGACAGTGACCGAAGTTCTGCCGAACCTGTTTTGACAGCCGAACGAGGTGAAGTTCATGGACCTCAGACGACTCTCCCTGTTGCTCCCGCTGATCCTGGTCGCTGCGGCCGGGGCGGGCGAGCCCCTGGCGCGGGGCCTCAAGGCCGAGTATTTCGAGGACGCCGAGGGCAAGAAGCTGCTGCTTCGCCGGCTCGACCCGGCCGTGGGGATCGCCGACCATGAGGACCTGGAACTGCGCGGCGACCGCGCGCGGCTGGTCCGCTGGAGCGGGCTGCTGCGGGTCGAGCGGGACGGCGTGCACACCTTCCGTTGGCGCAGCGACGGGGTCCTCAAGCTCACCATCGGCGAGCAGACCCTCACCAGCCGCGCCGAGCGCGACCACGACGACCCGTTCGACAAGCTCAGCTTCCCGCTCCGCTCCGGGCTCCACGAACTCCGGATCGAATACCGCCGCGGCGACGACGCCCGCTTCGAACTGCTCCACTCCCCGCCGGGCGGGAAGGAGGAGAAGAGCCTCGCGGCCGCTTTGCGGACCCGCCGCTGGGATGAGATGAGCCCCTACGCCCGCGAGGCCTTCGAGCTTGACGACCCGGTCGAAAAGCACCGGATCCCCGGACTGCGGGGCGAGTACTACGAGGGCAGCAGGTTCCAGAAGCGGGTGCGGACGTACCTCGACCAGGCCGTCAACATCCGCGGGAACTACCCGATGCCCGACGGGCGGACCGAGGACCTCGCGGTCCGCTGGACCGGCGTTCTCCGCGTGCCGAGGGACGGCGAGTACCGCTTCCGCGCCGTCCACGACGATCATTTCCGGATGTGGATCGACCATCGCCCGGTGATCGGGCGCGAGGAGCACGGGAAGACCGAGCAGAAGGTGAAGCTCTCCGCCGGGCTGCACCCGATCCGGATCGACCACACCCAGGGCCGCGGCGAGGGACACATCACCGTCACCTGGTCCGGGCCGGGGCTCAAGAAGCGCCTCCTCGGCGAAGAGGACGTCTGGACGCGCAAGTGGCGGAGAATGACCCGTCGCCCGCCGATGGTCGTCTTCCTCATGCTCGGACACTCCAACATGGAGGGGCGGTCCAAGAGCATGAAGGTCGAGCACCCGCGCGTCTGGAACTGGGGCCGGCGCGACCGCCTCTGGAAGCCGGTCCGCCGCGATGACTCTCCCATGGGCCCGCTGCTCGACCGCCTGGCCGCGAAGCACCCGGACGTGCAGTTCGGCGCGATCAAGGTCGGCGTCAGCGGGGGGACCATGCGGGGCGATTTCGCCCGCGGGAAGCGCGGGTACAAGTCGCTGCTGCGGCAGGTGGAGCGCATCCCCGGCCGATGGAAGCTCGGCGGGCTGGTGACGATGATCGGCTGGTGCGAGGTGCAGAAGAAGCAGCACGTGATGACCTTCGGCGAGGACTACGCCAAGTTCATCGACGCGATCCGCGAGGACCTCGGCGCCCCCGGCATGCCCTGCGTGCTCTCCGAGGTGGAGATCGGCAACCCGCCGCAGGACAAGACCCAGCGGTGGAAGATCATTCACAACGCCATCCGCAACCTGCCCTCCCACCGCAAGCACGTAATCGTCGTGCCCGCCAACCGGCACTTCCGCGATACGCACCACTACAACCCCAAGGGGTACCACGAATGGTCCGACGCGGCGGCGGGGCTCATGCACAAGTCGAAGCTCGTCGCCGCCCGCCTGGCCGGCAAGACCGTCGAGGGCGTCGCCGGGGCGGAGCACTGGAAAACCGACGCCGCGGAGGCCTGCGAGGTCCAAGCCGTGCTGCGGAAGGCCTCGGAGGTGCGCAAGCTCGAGGCA
>CAYTQL010000344.1:0-3572 GCA_964439555.1 uncultured Planctomycetaceae bacterium
GAATCTGCCCGCTGAGGCGGCATTCCAGCCCGCCCTTGTTGTGCCCGGTCACGTACGCTTCGACGACCGCGCCCTTCTCCAGCGTTTCCCACGTGGCCGCGAGAATCGCGCCCTTCCGGGAGCAGATCATCAGCCCTTCTTCGGGGTCGAACCGCTCGATGGTCACCTCGACCAGTTCGCCCTCCTCGGGGACCGGCTCGTCCTCGAACTGCTCGCTGGGCAGCACGCCCTGGTGCTTGCCGCCGAAGTCGAGGAAGATATCGCCCTTGTGCACGCCGACGACGCGTCCCTTGCGGACGCCCTCGGCGGGGCGCTCCGATTTCCGGGTGGGCTGTTCGGCGCTGAGGATCTCTTCGAGGCTGCTGTCCCCGAGCGCCTGGTCGATCTCCTTCTGGAGGGATTCGTCGAGGCTCTCGTTGCCGCCGGGGAGTTGTTCGCTGCTCATGGGGTTTCAATGCTCAGGGAATGGTCGAGGAGTTACGGGTTGCCGCCGCGCAGACGCAGGTTCCAGCGCGGATGGGAAATGATATCCCCTGATCGGACAGGGACAAAGGCAAATTGCGTGAAGATCGAAAGAATGTCGCCGGGCGGCGGGCCCCGCCCGTGGCGCTGCGCGGCCGAAGCGGGCTATCGACCTTGGGCCCGCGACCGCGTAAAATCCCGACGGTCGCCGGCGGCGTGTCCGGCGCAGATTTCCTTTCGCGTAAGGGGCTTGGCGATGTGGGACTCCGTGCTGCTGCTGGTGGTCGGAACCGTCATCTCCTGGGTTTCGCTGATGATCATCGTCCCGATCGCCCAGGCGATTGCCTCCTTTTCGATGCCCCCCTGGCCGGAGACGATGGGCAAGCTCGCCATCGTCGCGCTGGTGGGCAACGTCCTGGCGGTGATCCTGGAACCGATCAACACCTTCCTCAGTTGGGTCGTCGGGGGGATCGTCTTCTTCTATCTCATGTACCGCTGGTTCGACGTGGACGTCTTCGGGGCGATCGTGATCGTCGTGGTCTCGTGGGTCGTCCGCGCCTTGCTGGTCCTGGCGTTGATCGGGTTCCTGGCCGGCCTGCTGAACTGATCGCCCCGGGGGCCGGAGGGGCGGGCCCCCTCAGGACTGCTATTGCGTCCCCATCGCGGCGCGGTAGGCCTCGAGGCGCAGGGCGGTGACCCGCTCCAGGCTGAACCGCTCGACCATCCGCCGGCGTGCGGCGGCGCCCATCCGCTCGCGGCGGTCCGGATCGGCGAGCAGGGCTTCCAGCGACTCGGCCAGGGCGTCCGGGTTTCCGGGGGGCGTCAGGAGTCCGCAGTCGGCGTCGCCGACGACTTCGGGCATTCCCCCGGCGGCGGAGGCGACCACGGCGCGTGCGCAGGCCATCGCCTCGGCGAGTACCAGGCAGAAGGTCTCGTAGCGGCTCGGCGTGGTCACCACGTCGGCGGCGTTGTACCAGGCGGGCAGTTCCTCCTGCGGGACCCACCCCGGCCAGACGACCCGCCCGGCGACTCCCAGGCGCTCGGCCAGGGCCCGGAGCGGGCGCTCGTACCCGAAGCCCCCGCCCGCGACGACCAGCCGGGCGGCCGGGCGGCGTTCCGCCAGGCGCGCGAACGCCTTGAGCAGCACATCCGGGCCCTTGCGGATCATGAACACCCCGGCGAAGAGCACCACCTCCGCGTCGCAGAGACCCAACCGGTCGCGAAGGGCCGCCCGCGCCTCCGGCAGGGGGCGGTTGACCTCGGCGTCGACGGCATTGGGGACGACCGTCGCCTTCTCCGCTGCCCCGAACCGCTCGGCCCAGCGGTCCGCGGCGCTGCGCGAGACGAAGAGCATCCGTTCCGAGCGGCGGGTGCGGAGCCCGTCCAGCCGGATCATCAACGGACCCTTGAGATGCTTTTTGACCCGCTCGGAAACCGTCGGGCGGAGCGTGAGCCGCTCGTCTACCCGCACCGGCCGGATGATCGCGCATTCCGTGTGGGTCGGCCCGTGAACGGTGCTGACCACGGGCGCCGCAGTGCGGGAATCCAGGCGTCGAAGGATCAGCGGCGTCAGCGGCGTGTGCAAGTCGATGACGTCGGGGGCGAACTCCTCCACGATCCGCGGTCCGCAACTCACCAGCCGCCGGGCGAAACCCACCCGCCCCGCGGCGATCCGCCAGACGCCCTCGCGCCGCCCCGTCGGGCGCCCCTGGGTGAGCACCAGCACTTCGCAGCCCGCCGCGCGGAGCCCCGCCACCGCGGTGCGGGTCGCCCGGGCCGCCCCTGCCTGGTCCTCCGGCGGGTAGGAACCCGTGACCACCAGCACCCGCAGCCGCTCGCTGTCCGCCGAACCACGCATTCTCGCTCCAGCAGCGCCCGCAGCGCGGGCCCAAAGCCCGGCCGGGCCACGCACCCGACCGCCGGCCGGATTCTACCGCCCGCCCGGTCGCCACGCGACCCGCCGCGAACTTCCCGGCCGGGCATTGCCCTTCCGGGCGGCGTACCATACGCTCCGGGGTCGTCGCGATTCCTTACGGAGAATCTCATGAAGCAGACCACGCTGAAGATCGACCAACGCGAAGTCCCCCTCACCGTCGCCAACACCGTCATCGTCGGCGCCGGGGCGGCCGGGATGGGCTGCGCCCTGCAGCTCGTGCGCTTCTGGCGTCAGCGCAGGGTGGACGACTCCGGGCGGCGGGTGGTGGTCGTCACCGGCGGGCTCGGGCTCGGCGCCTCGCGGATGAGCGGGTCCGACAAGCAGACCTACTACAAGATGGGCGCCTCCCCGCGCGTGCCCGACACGGCCGAGGACTTCGCCAGGACCCTCACCGCCTTCGGCTGCTGCCACGGCGACCACGCGCTGATCGAGGGCATCTGCTCGCTGCGGGGGTTCTACAACCTCGTCGAGCAGGGCGTGCCCTTCCCGCACGAGCCCTACGGGGCGTTCATCGGGTACAAGACCGACCACGACCCCTACGAGCGGGCGACCTCGGCCGGTCCCAAGACCAGCCGGTTCATGAGCGAGTGCCTGGAAGCCCAGGTCCGCCGCGCGGGCGTGACGATCCTCGACCGCCACGTCGTGGGGCGCTTCCTCACCCGCGGCGAGGGCGAGCGGAAGCGGATCGCGGCGCTGCTGTGCTTCGACCGCGGACGGGCGAGCAAGACCGACCCCGCCCCGGCGGTCTTCGCGGCCGAGAATTGGGTCCTCGCCGCCGGCGGGCCCGGCGACATCTACAAGACCACCGTCTACCCGCGCGGGCAGATCGGCATCCACGGGGCGGCGTTCGAGGCGGGTCTGGAGGCGGCGAACCTCACCGAAAGCCAGTTCGGGCTCGCGAGCGTCTCGCACGACGAGTCCGTCCCGGCCGCGGGCGACCGCAAGGGCGCCGGGTACACCGGCTTCCGCTGGAACGTCTCGGGCACCTACATGCAGGTCATCCCACGGATCTTCTCCACCGACGCCGACGGCGGGGACGAACGGGAATTCCTCACCGAGTACTTCAACGACATGCCCGAGATGGCGACGAACATCTTCCTCAAGGGCTACCAGTGGCCGTTCGACGCACAGCGGATCGTCGGGCAGCAGTCCTCGCTGATCGACATGGCCGTCC
>CAYTQL010000345.1:0-3555 GCA_964439555.1 uncultured Planctomycetaceae bacterium
CCTGCGGCGCCCTGCCCGATTCCCTCCTGGAAAGCGAGCTGTTCGGGCACGTCCGCGGCGCCTTCACCCACGCGGTCTCGGACAAGGAGGGGAAATTCGCGGCCGCGGACGGCGGGACGATCTTCCTCGACGAGATCGGCGCCGCTTCCGGGCAGCTCCAGGTGAAACTGCTGCGGGTGCTCCAGGAACGCCGGTTCGAGCCGGTCGGGTCCAACGAGACGCGCCGCGTGGACGTACGGGTGCTCTTCGCGACCAACCGCGATCTGCAGGACCAGGTCCGTCGCGGCGAGTTCCGCGAGGACCTCTACTACCGCATCAACGTGGTGAACATCCCCCTCCCGCCGCTGCGCGATCGGCCGCGGGATATCCCCCTGCTCGCCGAGCACTTCCTTGCCCTCGCGGCGCGCGAACACGGGCGAAAGGTCGGCGGGTTCTCGCCCGAGGCGATGCAGGCCCTCCAGCGTTACGACTGGCCGGGCAACGTGCGCGAACTAGAGAACGCCATGGAACGCGCGGTCGTCCTGGCCGGTGGAGAGCAGGTCCGCCCGGGCGACCTGCCCCCGAACGTTCTGGAGGGTTCGACGCCCCCGGCGGAGGCGGAGGAGGCGTCGCCGCTGCCCGACGGGCTGAGCCTCGCCGAGGCCCTTGCCGCGCCCGAGAAGCGGATCATCGTCGCCGCACTGCGAGCCAACGACGGCGCCCGCCGCGCCACCGCCGAGCAGCTCCGGATCGACCGGACCACGCTGTACAAGAAGATGAAGAAGTACGGCCTGCTCGAGCGGTTCTGACGGGCTCCGCTCCGCTGCACGGCGCCGGCCGGGGCGGCTTCCGCTACCTCCGCGACAACTCAACGCCGACCTGTCCGCAGCGCCGAACAAAGGGGAAATGCGGCGAGGCGCTTGACGTGCAGTCCGCGGCTCATCGTCTTGAAGGTCCCGTTGCCTCGCCCCCCGACGCCGATCAGGGCGCCGCCGAAGGTGTCGCTTGGGGCGACCTGGTCCGGACCGCCGAGCACGTGGGCGGGAACGATGGTGACCCCCCCCCCCGGCCGCGGCGGCCCCGGTCGCGACGGTCCTGAGCAAATCGCGCCGGGTCAGTCGCGAATTCGATTCGCCCATGGGACTCCCCTTTCGCTCGTTGCCGGCTGGGGCAGAAATGCCGCCGCCCCGGAAGGCGGCGTCTGGACATTCAGACTGCATCCGACGGGGAAGTTCTTGAGCAGGATCGACGGGACGGACCCGGAGCGGCGATGAAGCTCCCCCGCCGCGGGCTTCGCCCCCACCTCTCGCCCGTCTCCGCGATTCCCGCGGTGCGCTGCGCTTCGTCTAGCTCACCGCCCCGCGAGTGAGCTTGAGGAAGGCGTCGTCGAGGCGGACCTGTTCGGCGGTGATCTCGAGAACATCCTCGCCGGCGTTGACGAGCTGGCGGACCAGCTCCGCCTGGCCGGTGCGCCCGTCCCCCAGGCGGACCACCAGGTGGGTGGCGGTCGTCTCCACCCCCTCGACCTGTGGGAGCGAGCCGAGCACGTCCGCGGCGCGGGACAGGTCCCCGTCTACGCGGATGCGGACCTTGCGGTTGACCCCGAGCTTCTCCCGGATCGCGTCGATCGTTCCGCTGAAGACAAGCCGCCCCTGCTCGATGATCGCCACGCGGTCGCACATCTCCTCCAGCTCCGAGAGAATGTGCGAAGAGATCATGATCGTCTTCCCCATCGCCCGCAGCTCCTTGAGCAGCTCGCGGATCTCGATGCGGGCCCGCGGATCGAGCCCGGAGGCCGGCTCGTCCAGGATCAGCGCCTTCGGATCGTGAATGAGCACCCGCGCAAGCTGCAACCGCTGCTGCATCCCGCGCGACAGCGCGCTGACGCGCGCATGCCGCCGCCCGGTCAGGTCCGTCAGTTCCAGGACGCCGTCGATAACGCCACGGCGCTTCTTGCGGGGCACGCGGAATGCGGCCGCGAAAAACTCCAGGTACTCCACGACGTGGAGGTCGTCGTAGACGCCCATGAAATCCGGCATGTACCCGACGAGCCTGCGAACCCGCTCGGGCTCGCGGACCACGTCCGCCCCGTCGACGCTCGCGGCGCCCCGGCTGGGCAGCAGCAGCGTCGCCAGGACGCGCATCGTGGTGGTCTTGCCCGCCCCGTTGGGCCCGATGAAGCCGAAAATCTCCCCCTCGGCGACCTCCAGCGAGAGGTCCTTGACCGCCAGGAAGCTGCCATAGTACTTGGTGAGTCCCTCGGTGCGGATCACAGGGGCGCCTCCTCCGGCCAGACGACGCGACGAACGATGACCACGTGGTGCGTATCTTCGAGAGTCCCGGCGAGGTCGAAGGGGCTGCGGGACTCCTCGTACTCGGCGATCACCACCGCCGCTCCCTGCTCCAGCAGCCGCGCGATCGCCTCCGTTCGGCGCAGCGCCCCGCGGGCGCCTTGCACGGCGCGGGGGGCGTACTGCTCGACCCCGCGGGGGGGCATCCAGGGAAAGCCGACCTTCACGCCATCGGTACGGGCGGCCGAGAGACGCACGGTGCGATTGCCGAAGGGCCCCTCGAACCTGAGCTTCAAACGCGGGTCGCGGGGCCCGGTCATCAGGAAGCAGCGGCTGATGGGCGTCTCGCGGTAGTTGGTCATCTCCAGGTGAACGGATTCGCCCTCCGCGGCGACGCGGGCGTCGAACCACCGCTCGCGGGTGCGTCCCTGGCGTAGCAGCGTCTGCATGGACCAGATGTTGATCGGCATGCGGACCGGGAGCATCCCGGCCAGCCCGCCGACCGGGTCGGCGCGGTAAGCGCAGCGGATGCGTCGCCCGGCGGTCTGGTATTCGCCGCCCGGCGAGCCGGCGCCGCCCGGGACGCCGCCGGGCGCCGGGCTGACGTTCGCCTCGGCCGCGGGGCTCAGCGGCGCCCACCACTCGCCGCGGTTCACCGAGTCGCGCTCGATTCGGTACACCGTGTTCGCCGAGGAGTAGATGCCCGCGTACCCGGTCATCCACCCCAAGCGCTCGTCGGGGCCCAGGTCCACCAGCGTCACCGCGCGGAGCTGCACCCGCCCGGCGCGGATGCGGTAGACCCCCCACCCGGCCGCGACGGTGAAGGCGAGGATCATCGCCGAGGCACTCAGCCAGGTCAGCGGCTGGCGGCGGATCACGCGGAGAATGAACCAGTCCAGCGGGCCGATCAGCACCGCCAGCAACCCCAGCGCCGCGACGACCCACCAGACGCTGAGCGGCTCGAGCTGGCGGATGCTCAGCAGATGCCCGAGCACGGTGTTCGTCGAACGACGGGTCGGCGGCGCCTCCGCTCCGCCCTGCGGAGGGGGCAGGCCACGATCATGGTAGCTGAAGCGGTGCTCCGGGAGCAGCGCGGCGAGATAGTGCACCCACGCCCGGGGCGCGCCGCGCGGGCGGCTGTCGAAGCGGGACTCGAAGGTCAACCCCAGCACCTCCACCTG
Source organism: uncultured Planctomycetaceae bacterium (assembly GCA_964439555.1). GTDB lineage: Bacteria > Planctomycetota > Phycisphaerae > SM23-33 > SM23-33 > CAYTQL01. Next base: position 3,452 of record CAYTQL010000345.1, read on the forward strand.
CCCGAACCCCGCCGGCCCGATCATCGCCCAGGGCGAATGGACGCGCCAGCGCGGGGGCAGCACATCCGCCTCCGGCAGCAGCAGCGGGACGTCCTCATTCGCGC
>CAYTQL010000346.1:0-3536 GCA_964439555.1 uncultured Planctomycetaceae bacterium
GGACTGCGTTCGAGCAGGCGGGCGACATGCAGGCGTAATTCTAAATACGGGTAGATCGGGCGATTGAAGGCGTGGTAGCCCAGCAGGCTGAAGCAATCGGAGGTATAGTGGACGTAGAGCGTGGCGAATTGCAGCGCCACGGCCGGGTCGGGTGAGGTCCAGTAGTCCGGGCCCTGCTCGTCGCGGAGGAAGGCGAAGCCCCGCTCCGGCGCCACGTAGGACGGAGCGGCCGGGGGTTCGACGTCCTTCGGGGCGATCGGCTCGAGGCCCCAGAAGGGGGTGGGGACGTAGTGCTCGGCGTCGGGCTCGCGCATCTGGGCGAGGAAGTACCCGAAGGGCCCGTCGGGGTAACGGGCGTGGAGGATCTCCAACCAGTTGGGCATGTTGAGCTTCTGCGTCTTGGTCCCGCGGTGGTCCCGCCCGTTCATGTTCGAGCCGTAGAAGTAGTCGTACCCGCCGATGTGTCGGCTCTCGGCGCCGCCGGGCAGCTCGCCGTGGACGTTGCTGTGCTGGAAGACGCCCAGCAAGCTCCCGCGCGCATCGCCCATGGAGATGCGCCCGTACCGAGGCATCCCGCCGGGAATCTCCGTCCGCGGATAGCCGAGGCGGAAGTAGCTCTCGACGTAGCTGCGCATCGACGCCCCGCCGCTGCCGCGGTAGTCGTAGCCCAGTTCGCCGAGCCCGAGTCGGTCGAGCCCGCGACAGTAGAGGAGCATCTCCCCGATCAGCGAGGTCATCTTGCCGAATTCCTCGTTGTAGAAGCCCCCGTCGGAGAGGTAGTCGTCCATGTACCACTTGAAGCCGCTCGGGGCCGCCCAGAGCTTGCGGATCAGCTCCTCGTCGCCCACCGCCACCGACATGATGTGGGCCGCGAACAGCCGCGGAAGCTGCATGTTCGGCAGCAGCGAGAGCTTCGTGTTGTTGTACGGGTGGGTCAGCTCGTACTTGATGAACTTGCGGAACGTCGCCTCCAGCTTGATCCGCTGCTTGGGCGTCAGCGTGTCGTAGAAGATGTCGTAGCGGAGGGCGTGGAGGTAGTTGTCATAGTGCTTGCCGAGGCGCATGTGGTCCGGAGCGCGGGCGTCCAGCGGGGCGTCGATGAAGCTCAGCAGGTACTTCCGCTCGCGCTGCCCGGCCTTTTCGTCTCCGAGGACCTGATAGCGGAAGAAGTTGATGAAAGGCCGGCTCTTGCGCTCCTTGGCCAGCGCGGCGAGTTTCTGCTTCGCCCACGCGTTCTGCTCGTACTGCTTCCGCAGGGCGGTCGCTTCGTCCTTCGTCCAGAGAATGTACGGATGGGCGACGTCCGCGTCCCCGGCCGAGACGGCGACAGCAACCAGCCCGAGAGCGAACCCGATCGTCAGAAGGGTGGATGTGATTCTCATGCCCTCACTATGACACCCGGGCGGACCTGAGGCAAGGCGACGGACGTTTCTCACCCCACCTCCGCCAGATTTACGCCCAGGAGGTTTTCGGCCAGGGCGTTGAGGGGGTCGAAGTCGCCCGCGAAGTGCATGGTGCGGTGGGTGTGGGCGATGGACCGGCCGCCGTCGAGCTTCGCGGCGGGGGAGGAGGTTTCGATTTCGTAGAACGGCCCGAGCTGCGGGCCGCCGGTCGGCGGGTGGCCGTCGTTGTAGCTGTTGACCACGTCGCCGGCGAAGGGGTGTTCCTGCATCTCCCAGAGGCTGTTGACGTAGGGGAGCTTCTCGGCGTCGGCGGGGAGGGTGAACTGCACGATCGTCAGCACCCCCGCGTCCGGGTCGTAGGAGCCCACCACGTCCCGCGCCCGCTGGGGGGAGATGCCGATCTTGCTGCGGTATTCGCCGTCGCAGGCGAACAGCAGGTGGTCGTCCTCGAGCACGCCGCGCTCGGGCGGCAACTCGCCGAAGTAGTCCAGCGTCGCCCGGGGGCCGAGGTCCCCCTCGCTTCCGGGGACGAATGGGACGATCACCTTCCCGCGGGGCAGGGGCTTGAACTGCCCGAGAATCCAGATGCTCGGCATGCCGGTGGTGCGGGTCCAGGGCTCGCCGGAGGCATTGGTCAGCGTGTTGGCGCTCTGGAAGGCGACGAAGCGCACGCCCTCGGGGACCTCGCCGCCCAGGTGGCGGGGGACCTCGTCGTCGAGCAGGCGGATCTCGCGGCGGACGGCGCAGTCGAAGGTGTGCCCGGAGTAGTTGGTCACCTCGAAGCGCGTGTTCATCACCACGGTCCGCTCGTCGGTCTGCTCGGGGGCGAACCGCCCGGTGTTGAACCCGGGCGGGGTGTACCAGTGCTCGAGGTCGAAGGGGCTGTCCTTCCGGAACCACAGGGCGAACTGTCCGCCCTCGGGTCCGAGCCAGAAGCGGTCCTCCCCGCCGTAGTTGTTGAAGACCGGGCTTTCCTGTCCGGAGGCGATGAAGTCCCGGTTGAGCCACCCGAAGCTCTCGCCGTCCTCCCCGGCCAGCGTGGAGGTCATCGCCCGCCCCTGGTAGTCCGGGGCGACGGCGAGGCGGGCGTCCCCGGCGGCGAGTTCGATGATTTCTGTGTGATTTCGGAGGAAATCGCGGTCCTGGGCGTAGTTTTCTGCGGTCATGGGGCTGATCCTTCCGTGAGTGGGCGTCCGCGGACATTGTCGCGGGCGGATGGGGGATTGCAAGCGCGGCCGGGAACAAGGGTTGCGCCGGGGTCGCGGCGCAGCGTCGCCGGCCGGGGCTGCCCGGGGCGTCGCCGGGGGTTCGGGGCGGGGCAGATCAGATGAACTTTCGTGTCGTCCACGCCGATAAGGACAGGTAGAAAGGACCGGCCTGCGGAACTTGCGGGGCTTGGGCTTCGTAGGATAGGATGAACGTGAAGCCCGCGCCGCTGCGCGAGGTTTGGCCGCACCGCAGGCGTGGGGTGAACTGATCGCTCTGTCGCCGCTTCCGATCCTTCGGGATCGTGCTGATACAGGGAGTGCCCGTGAATGTTTGAACGCTTTACCGAACGCGCAAGAAAAGTCATGGCGCTGGCCAATCAGGAGGCCCAGCGTTTCAACCATGAGTACATCGGCACCGAGCATGTGCTGCTCGGGCTGGTCAAGGAAGGCTCCGGCGTCGGCGCCAACGTGCTCAAGAACCTCGGGGTGGACCTCCAGAAGGTCCGCATGGAGGTCGAGAAGCTCGTCAAGGCCGGTCCCGACATGGTCACGATGGGCAAGCTGCCCCAGACCCCCCGGGCCAAGAAGGTCATCGAATACGCGATCGAGGAAGCCCGCAACCTGAACCACAACTACGTCGGCACCGAGCATCTCCTGCTGGGGCTGCTCCGCGAGCACGACGGCGTGGCCGCCCAGGTGCTGATGAACCTCGGGCTCAAGCTCGACGAGGTCCGCGAGGAGGTGCTCAACCTGCTCGGCGCCGGCGTCGAGCCGGACGAAGCCCCGGCCGGGATGGGCGAAGGCCCCAGCGCAAGCGGGTCGCGCCGCGGGAAGAGCAAAACCGCCGCGCTGGACACCTTCGGGCTGGACCGGACCGAACTGGACCGCGAGGGAAAGCTCGACCCTGTCATCGGGCGAAGCACCG
>CAYTQL010000347.1:0-3529 GCA_964439555.1 uncultured Planctomycetaceae bacterium
TCTCCGGCTCGAAGCCGAAGCGGTTCTCCTCGATCGGCACCGCCTGGATGATCTCCCGCCGGAAGAGCTTGTAGCAGGTCTCCATGTCCGTGAGGTTGAGGTTGGTGAAGCAATTGCTCAGGAAGGTCAGGAACCGGTTGCCCATGTAATGCCAGAAGTACAGCACCCGGTGCGACTCGCCGCCGGCGAACCGCGAGCCGTAGACCACGTCCGCCTTCCCGTCGATCATGGCTTGGCGTACTCGGCCGGGTCGTACTCGAGGTCGGCGTCCTGGATGATCACGGCGTCGCCGGTGGCGTGCGTAAAGCCGGTCCGCAGCGCCGCGCCCTTGCCCTCGTTCCGCTCGTGGTAGCGGACCTGGTAGCCCTCGCGGTTCTCGTAAGCCTTGAGCTTGTCTCGGGTCCCGTCGGTGGAGCAGTCGTCGACGAGGATGATCTCCTTGTCCACGCGAACCTGCTCGACGCGCTGGAGGATCGCCTCGAGCGTCTCGACCTCGTTGTACACCGGAATCACGACCGATAGGCGCATCTCAATCCTTTCCGGCCTCGCCGGGGTGGAAGACGCCGGGGCAGGAATACGGGGGACTTCCGCCCGACGCCATCCGGCGTGCGTCCCGTATCCTGCCTGTTCTATCTTCCGCCCACAGGGCGGCTTACGGTTTTCCTTGCTCTTCCCACAGCCGGACGGCTTCGGGCTTGCGTGTGTAGACCGGGCGGAGGGCGTGGTAGTCCACGAACCGCCCCTCGCCTGCCAGGCGCCGACCGACCTCCCAGCAGCCGCTCGCCGTCGGGCGGTGGCCCGCATCGGCGGGGTCGATCAGCTCGACCCCCTCCGGGCGGGGGAACGACACGTGCCCGAGCCCTTCGCCGACCAGCACCAACGGGCGGGGCAGGCGTTCCAGCAGTTCCTCGGGCGTCCCGAACATCGGCTCGCCAGCGACGGGTCGCTGCCCCCCGCTCCGCTCGAACGCCTGGGCGAAGGCGTTCCCGCGGCGGGCGTCGAGCACCACGGCCGCATGGGTCCACTCGTGGTCCAGGATGTTCTCGAGGACCACGCGGGGAGTGGGCGCCGCCGCGAGCCGCACGTCCAGCGCCTGCCCGAGCGTCCGGGCGACGGTCACGCCCACCCGCACGCCGGTGAAACTGCCGGGACCGACCGAGACGTAGACCTCATCCAGGTCCTCCGGGGCGACGCCCGCCCCGTCGAGCAGCTTGCGCAGGCTCACCAGCAGTTCGGACGCGTGGCGTCGGGAGGAGTCCAGCTCCGCGGCGGCGAGGCGTTCCTCTCCGCGCCCCAGCGCCACCCCGCCGCGTCGCGAGGTGGTCTCGATGGCGATGGACCAGGCATCCGTCATGGCCGGGCGATTGTAGGGGGCCCGAGCCCGTCCTGCCAGAGGGAGACCGCCGACCGATCCCGGACCCGGCGTTCAGCGGTTGAGTTCCTTCCACAGGGCCTTTTCGACCTCGGTGAAGTTCTCGAAGGTCTTCTCGAGGTGCTCGCGGATCTTCTTGAGCCTCGGGTCGTCGGCGGGGAGGCCTTCCGGGCAGAGCTTGGAGACGTTCTTGAGCTTGCTCATCGCCTGGTCGAGCTGGGCGGCGCCGCCCATGAAGGCGCGGGCGGCGTCGTAGATGTCCTGGGACCGCAGCTCCTCGTCGTCCGGGCGATGCAGCAGGCGCCAGGGATTGCGGCGGATTTCCTTGGCGGCAGCCTTCAGCGTCGCCGAAACGACGGCCATGTTGTCGATGGTCTCGTCGATGCTGTCGCGGTTGAGGATGACGATCTCGCGGGCCTGCTCGCTGACGTCGCCGAAGTTCCGGGCGATCTTGAGCACCTCGGTGTTCACGTCGCGAAACGTCGTCAGCAGCTCGGCGAGGTCCTTCTTGGTGTAGGTCTCCACGCGCTCGACGGCGCTTTCCGCGCTGGTGAGCATGGCGGCGACCTTCGGGCGGGCGTCGGCGCTGATGGCGTTGACGTCGTCAAGGCTGGTGTGGACCTTCGCGACCAGCGAGCCGTCGGCGTCCGGGTCGGTCTGGGTCTTGAGGTTGTCGACGGTCCCGTGAACCTTGCCGAGCAGCGAGTCCGGACGCTTCGGGTCCACCTCGTTGGCGGCGGCGGCGGTGACGCCGGCCACGTGATCGGCCGAAACGTGGAACTTCTGCAGCAGCGAACCGGTATGGTCAGCCTTCAGCTCGTCGCGGACCGCGCCGGCGCTGGCGTCGATCTTCTCCCCGGCCGAACTGAGCAGGCTCAGGATGCGCTGCGCCTTGCCCAGCAACGCCGTTTCGTCCTCGGAGAACTGCGCCCTTGCCGTGTTGCTGACGGCCGCGATGTTCTCGGCCGCCCGGGTCAGGTTCGACATCGCCGCGGCGAGCCCGCCGGAGACGGAGACGGGGTTCTCATCGTCGGCCGGGGCGGCTTGGGAGGTCCCCAGCGAGGTGATCGCCAGCTTGGCCGCCCCGATCGGCGCGGCGATGACCTCCGTCTCGGCATCGGCGCGGACCCCGTCGATTTCCAGGGCCGCGCGGTACAACGTCCGCTTGCGGTCCGGCTGGGGCTCCAGCTCGGTGATCCGCCCGATCACCGCGCCGGCGTAGAGCACGGAGGAGCCTTCCTCCAGCCCGACGTCGCCGGTTTCGGCGGGCACGTAGAAGGTGACGGTGTTCCCGCCGCCGAAGACCTCGGCCGCGCCCAGCCAGACGATCACGCCCAGCCCGACGCCGATCGCCAGGAGGACAAAGAGCCCGGCCGTCAGTTCGTTGGTCCGTTTCTTGGCCATGGTGCCGCCTTCCGGTTATCTCTCGGCGCCGTGGGGGCCCGAGCTTTGGAGGATGTCTTCGTAGTACCCGCTCTTGATCGACGTCGGCGTGAGGGGGCCCTCGGCGTCGCCGCGGAGGAACTGTCGGATCTGGTCCGCCCGGGGGTGGTCGTCGGCGGCGCCGTCGCGGAGGCGTTCGAACCGCTCGCGCGGCGCCACCAGGAGCATCCGCCCGCCCTCGAGCATCGCCATCCGGTCGGCGATGCGGAAGGCGGAGTCCATCTCGTGGGTGACCACCAGGCTCGCGACGCCCAGCTTCCGCGCCAGGTCGCTGATCAGCCGGTCGATCTGCGCCAAGGTGATCGGGTCCAGCCCGGCCGAGGGCTCATCATAGAAGAGCATGTCCGGGTCCAGGGCGATCGCCCGAGCGAGCCCGGCGCGCTTCTTCATGCCCCCGGAAATCTCGGCGGGCCTCAGCCCGGCCGCGTCGCGAAGACCGACCATCTCCAGCTTGATCTTCACGATGATCTCGATCGTCTCTTCATCGAGGTGCGTGTGCTCGCGGAGGGGCAGGGCGACGTTGTCGGCGACCGTCATCGAGTTGAACAGCGCCCCGGACTGGAACAGCACGCCGATGCGCTTGCGGACCACGTCCAGACGCTCGCCCGAGAGCGCCGAGAGGTTCCGCCCGAACAGCTCGATGCGCCCGGAATCCGGCTCGAGCGACCCGATCATGTGCCGCAGCAGCGTGCTCTTGCCGCACCCCGAGCCGCC
>CAYTQL010000348.1:0-2699 GCA_964439555.1 uncultured Planctomycetaceae bacterium
ACACAATTCGGGATGAATCTTCCGGCAACCGTACGCTCTTTGCCCGGAAAACGTGCAGATCTGGGACCTGCTCGACGCCTTCAGTCGGTTGATGGAGTCGATCGGGCAGGCGGACCGCAAGCACGAGGTCATCTACGACGACACGCCGATCGAGCTGTACGCCGAAGACCTCCGCGACCGCCTGCTCCGCGAGGGCCCGCTGACGTTCCGGCAGGTCTTCGAGGGGCGGACCGCCCGCGTCGAGGTCGTCGGGCTGTTCCTGGCGATGCTGGAGCTGATCCGCCGGCGGCAGATTATCGCCGCCCAGAACGCCAACTTCGGCGAAATCCGCCTCCAGGCGAACCCCGACGCCCCGCCGGACGACACCGAAACCGCCGCCGCCGAGGGCAGCTACCTCACCGAGCCCGCCGAAGCGCCCGACGACGCAGGCGATCGGCCGGGAGACCCCGACGCCGAGGACAACGACCACCCCGAACCCCCCGCCGCTCCCGCGCCATGAAGGAAGTGACCCCCACCGTCCGTCTCGCAGCCCACACGCCCGAGCCGGAGCAGACCATCGCCGCGACCGCGAAGCTCTGCTACGCCTCGCGGACCGAGGGCATCCTCGACCAGGACGCCGGCGACGCCCGGACCTTCGTGCGGATGCTCCGCAAACTCGGGCACCTCTCGCCGATCGAGCACGCGAGCTTCACCTTCTACGTCGAGGGCGTCTCGCGGGCGCTGACCCACCAGCTCGTCCGCCACCGACTCGCAAGCTACTCCCAGCGGTCGCAGCGGTACGTCGGGCATGCGGACTTCGACTACGTCTGCCCCCCGCAGCTTGCCGGACGGGAGGTCACCGTCGACGGTAAGACCACCGACGCCCGCGAGTACTTCGCCGAGACCATGAAGCTGATCGCCGAACGCTACCGCACGCTCCAGGAGGCGCTGGGGGCGACGGGCGAACAGTCCAACCAGGACGCCCGCTACGTGCTGCCCAACGCGTGCGAGACGAAGATTTTCGTGACGATGAACGCCCGGGAGCTGCTGCACTTCTTCGCCGAACGGCTCTGCGGGCGGGCCCAGTGGGAAATCCGCGGCGTCGCCGAGCGGATGCTGGAACTGGTTCGCCCGATCGCCCCGGCTGTGTTCGAAACCGCCGGACCCAAGTGCATCCCCGCGGGGAAATGCCCCGAAGGCCCGAAGACCTGCGGCCGGTACGCCGAGATGCAGGAAAAGTACGGCGGGTCGTAGCAGGATCGAGAGGATGAAGGGGTACGGCGACGGCTTGGCTGCGATGGACGGAGTCAACGGCCACAAGACCGGGCTTGCAGACCGGTTGACTCGTCGATGCGGAATGGCTCGTTACTGTTGTGAACCGCCCGATGAGCCCCCGTAGCATTCAGCGCAGTAGTCCCACAGGTCATGCTTCTTCAGCGAAGCGCGCAGGGCCCGGTACGTTCTGTTGTTCCATATCCGCGCGAAATCGCCCTGCTCGCAGAGCCGGCCCGCATTGAGCATGTCCGGGTCCGCCCGGGTGCAGCACGGGATGACATACCCCTCCGTGGTGAGGTACACGCCTGTCCACGGACGGGTGCAGGGGTCGCGCGGCGTGAAGCGGTCCCCCTTGAAAACGTCCAGTGGCATCTGAAGGGCCCGGGCTGTCTGGATGGCGTGAGAAACCTGCTCAGCGATCCGGCCCTGCGGGAGCGGCTGGTTTGACAATCGCTCCTGAAACTCGTTCTTCCCCCAGAAGCTGAGGTTGTACTGGAATCCGACCCCGTCGACGCCCAACTCGTTCCCGAGTCGGACGATGTCAGGCAACTCCTGCTGGTTCTCCTTCATGCACACAGTCCACAGGCCGACGCGGGGGTTTCTGTGAGTCCGCAAACGGGTAAGGCGTTGCACGTTTCGGCATAGAAGATCAAAATTGCCGCCCGGGCGGAGGTGCTCGTATGTCTCCTTTGCCGCCCCGTCCACGCTGATCAAGACGCTGTCGAGCCCGCTGTCGATCATCTTGCGACAGTTTGCTTCATCGAGTAACGAACCGTTCGTAACCGAGACGGTGTAGATTCCCTTCCGGCGGGCGTACCGAACCATTTCGAAGAACGCCTTGTTCAGCAACGGTTCCCCCATGCCCTGAATCTTCACCCTCAGCAGCAAGGGCAGCTCGTCGAGGAACCGAACGAAATCCTCGTAGTCGAGGTAAGGTTTACGATCCCTCATGGACGCGGACTGGCAGAAACTGCAGCGGAAATTGCAGACGGTCGTCGGCTCAATGTCGGCCGTGATGGGCTGAAACGGCATCCGGGACGGTCTGGCATGCCTGCACGCGACCACGCCGATCGCGTTGACGAGCGCCCGGGGGCCTCGAAGACACCGAGAGGCGATTCGAAGTGATTGTGTTGACGCTCGTGACATGTCCAGCTTCTCAGGACCCTCGCGTCACACCGTGGGTCCGATGACGCCGACCTCTCGCTACAGCGCTTTGGAGGCGATGTCCTTGCGGTAGTAGCAGTCCTTCCAGTGGATCTTCTCGACGGCCTCGTAGGCGCGTTGCCGGGCGGCGGCGAGGGTGTCGCCGAGGGCCGTGACGCCCAGGACCCGCCCGCCGGCGGTGACCAGCTTACCGTCGGTCGTCGCCGTGCCGGCGTGGAAGACCTTCACGTCCTCCATCACCTCGGCGTCCTCGACGCCGCTGATGGCGTGCCCTTTGGTGT
>CAYTQL010000348.1:2709-3522 GCA_964439555.1 uncultured Planctomycetaceae bacterium
AGGCGCATCATCAGCGGCTGGCATTCCGGGTCGCCGAATCGGCAGTTGAACTCGATGACCTTCGGACCGCCGGGGGTGAACATCAGTCCGGCGTACAGCACGCCCTCGTAGCGTCCGAAGTCGCGGCGCATCGCGTCCACGATGGGCACGAGCACTTCGCGCTCGATGCGGTCGGACATCGCCGCGTCGATGATCGGCACGGGGGAGTAGGCGCCCATCCCCCCGGTATTCGGTCCCGTGTCGCCCTCGCCGACGGGTTTGTGGTCCTGGAGCGGCTCCATCGGGTAGATGTTCTTCCCGTCGCAGAGCACCAGCACGGTGCCCTCCTGCCCGGTGAGCATCTCCTCGATAAGCACGGTGCTGCCCGCCTCGCCGAAGACCTTGGCGTCCATCATTTCCTCGAGGGGCTTGACGGCCTGGTAGGGCTCGGGGCAGACCGCCACGCCCTTGCCCGCCGCCAGTCCGGCCGCCTTGACCGCCACGCCGTGATCGCGCGACAGGACGTACTCCTTCGCCGCCGCGAGGTTGGTGAAGATTCGCGCCTCGGCCGTGGGAACCGACGCGGCGCGCATCATCTCCTTGGCGTAGGCCTTGTCGGACTCGATGCGGGCGCCCTCGGTCGTGGGGCCGAAGCACTTGAGGTTCGCGGCGCGGACGGCGTCGCCCAGCCCGGCCGCCAGGGGCGCTTCCGGTCCGACGACGACCAGTCCGACCCCCTGCTCGACCGCGAAAGCGATGACGGCGTCGTGATCGCTGACGTCGAGGTCCACGCACTCGCCGCTGAAGTTGACCTGGTTCTCGCCGCACCCCTCG
>CAYTQL010000349.1:0-3521 GCA_964439555.1 uncultured Planctomycetaceae bacterium
ATGTCTGCTATGACATGGATCGGCAAAATGACGAGTTTTCAAACAGAGCCTAGCCGAAACAGCGAACCGCGAACAGAGGAGCAGCCATGTTCAGCCATCAGATCACGGTGCACTACAACGGCGGCGGGGCGATCGTCTCGCAGGACGTGACCCTCCAGGCCGACGGCGAGGACAACCGGGAAATCAGCTTCGCCGACGACGCGGCGGACCAGCAGGTCGCCCTCGCGCTGGACGTCTCGGCGATCAAGGCCCTGCTGCTGCTCAGCGACCAGGACCTCACCGTCGAGACCAACGACGACGCCGCGCCGGATGACACGCTGAGCCTCACCGGCGGCGTGCCGCTTCTGTGGTACGAGGGCTGCGGGTACGACTGCCCGCTGAGCGTGGACGTGACCGATTTGTACCTCACCGCCGCCGGCGGGGCCGCCGGGACGCTGAAGGTCCAGGCCCTCCAGGATTCGACGCCGTAGCGGCGCGACCAGCGACGGAAAACCACGATGACCGCCTTCACCTACTTCATCCCGGGCCTTTCGGCCCCGATCGAGACCGAGCTCGCCCGGCGCGGGCTCGGGGAGACCTTCGGACGCGCCGCCGGCGGCCGGATCGCCGTCGGGCCCTTCGTGGCCCTCGACCGCGAGGACGCCCCGCCCCGATGCGGCGGCGTCGGCGGGCTGCTGCTGGGGGCCCCGGGCGATGCGCTGCCCGACGATCCGGCGGCCCTGCGGTGGGTCCCCGCCGGCGGCGGCGACTGGCACCTCGGCTGGGACGCCGACGATCCGCCGAGGGCCCGCGACCTCCAGCGGCCGCAACCGGTGGCCGGGGCGTCGGTGACGCTCGGCGACGGGGGGGCGTGGTACTGCCCCACCGCCCGGCTGGCGCCCCGCCGGCGGACGCTGGACGACGAGGGCCGGCCGGTCGACGCGGTCCTCGACCGCCACCGGGCCCTCTGGGAGATGGCCCGGGAGGTCTGGACGCACTACCACCGGCTCAGCGAGTGGATGCGCGATCGCCCGGACCTGGCGGAGGGCGAGGCGGCCGCGCTCGACGGGGCGATGAGCCGGACCCGCGAGGAGGAGATCCTCGTGGAGTGCCTGCGGACGAACTACCGCCTCGGGCCCCTGGAGGTCCGGGCCCTGGGGCTGCTGGACGAGACCTGCGAGCAGGAGATCCTCCGCGTCCTGATCGACTGGGACGGGATGCTCGAAATGCTCGAAGGGCTCGCGGCGGAGGCGGAGCAAAAAAAAACGGCCGGCCGCGGCGGATCGACCCCCGATGCCCCCTCGGGCGGCCCCCGGCAGACCGGCTCACCGTCCACCGGCTCTGGCGGCGGGGCCTGATCGACCACGCCCCGACCTGCGCGGACGTGGCGATGACGACGGCGGGGATGGCGTAGCGACGACGACGGCGCGACGACACAGCGACCAGCGACGGGTGAACGACGATGGCCCGCGGCGACGTACACATGACGATGACGGCCGACGAGGCGGACGCCTGGGCGGCGGTGCAGAAGGTCACCGGCGGCTTCAAGGGCATGGAACGCGCCGCCGGGTCCGCCACGCGCAAGAGCCGCCGCGGCTTCCGCCGGATGGGCCGCGACGTGCGCCGCTTCGCGATGGAAGTCGCCGGGGTCGGCTCGGCGGCCGGGGCGATCTACCTCGTCGCCCAGCAACTCCGCCGCGAGTACGACCTCCTCGTCCGACGCCAGGCCGAGGCCGCCCGGACGCAGATGTCCGTGGGCGACCTGCGGGCCGCGGCCCTGCTCAACCGTCCCGCCGAGATGGACGTCGGCTTTCTCGACGCGCTGGTCGAGCGGGTCAGCCGCCGCCAGCAGATCACCCAGGAGCGGCTCTGGCCGGTCCTCTCGTCGATGCTCTCGGCGAAGGGGTCGGTGAGCGATGAGCAGTTCGCGGCGGTCCTCCGGGAGGTCGGGCGGCTCGGGGCCCGCGGCGGGCCGATGGTGGATTTGCAGACCTTCGCGGGCGCGGGGCTGGATCTGGCGAAGCTCAACCCCAAGGCCTCCCCGGCCGAGCTGCTCGGCTGGCTCCGGCAGATCGGCACCTCCGCCCGCGTGGTGAACCCGGAGAAGCAGGCCCGGGCGATCCCCCGCGTGCTCTCGGCGGCCGCGCCGGCGGGCGTCAGCCAGGAGGAGGCGGCCGAGCTGTGGGCGACGATCACGCAGCTCTCGGGCGACGTCCAGGGCCGCCGCTCGGCGACCGGGACGATCAACCTCCTCCAGCGGCTCATGAAGGGCCAGGTCGAGGGCATGCTGCCGGAGAAGGTCCTCGGCCAGGTCCGCCTCCGCAAGCTCAGCCGGTCCGGGATGGCGGGCTTCCGGGAAATTCAGGAGTGGTATCAGCAGGCGCCCGAGGATTTGCGCGAGCAGTTCCTCGCCGGTTTCCAGGCCGAGGCGCCGGTCAAGGGCGCGCTGCAGCAGCTGTTCATGTCCGCCCCGGAGGCGATGAGCGTCTGGAAGACCGCCCGGGGGCAGATCGGCACGCCCGGCGGCGAGACCGCGACGGTCTGGCAGGACTACTTCCGGTCGGTGGCCGCGGGGCGGACCGAGCCGACCCGCTCGACCGATCGGGCTTTCTCCTCCGCCATCGAGGCGATCCAGCTCGCCAACGACGAGGGCGTCGGGGGGATCACCCGCGAGAAGCTCGAGGAACTCGTGAAGGCCCTGCCCGGCCAGAGCGATTTCGAGAATCGCCTGCTCAGGGCCTCCTTCGAAATGGGCTCCGATTTCGGCCGGGACCCGGTGGGGGCTGTCCACCGGGTCAGGAGCATGATTGAGAAAAAAATGGGTCGGGATCTCGCACAGAGGAACGACCCCCTGAACGAGAGTTTCGTCGCTCCTCCGAACAGCGAGAGCCTCGAGGATTTGCTGCACATAGAGCTGCGACCGACGGGGCGATCGCGGTCGGCGCCCTATTCCCGCCCGATAGACCCGGAAATGCAGGCCCCGCTGGCCCGGCTGGCCGAGCAGCTCGGCGAGATCGTTGAGGAATTGCGAGCCCAAGAGGCGCGGCCACAGAAGGTGGAGATCGTCGGCGGGGCGCCGAACCCCGACGTGCACCGGGAGAACTGACGGATGCCGCAGATCGGGTCCATCCAGGTGGATGTGCTCCGCGGGCGGCCGGCGAGGCCGGTGAGCCGCGTGGAGGCCGAGGAGCGGCTCGGCGTGGACGGGGCCGAACTGGCCCAGGTCGGCCTGCGCGAGCGGACCAGCACGCTGACCAGCGTGGTCGCCGCGGCCGACGCGACGGCGGCGGCCACCACCGCCGCAAGCCACGAGGACGCCGTGGGCGGGGTCGTGACGATCCTCGACGCCGACGGCCTGAGCCACAGCGACTGCCTGATCGAGGCGGCCGAACCGACGATCCTCCCGGCGGGGACGATCGTCGGCCACGGCGGCAAAACGCGGATCGTCCGAACGCGATGGACGGTCCGGAAACGATACGTGTGACTCACGGAAGGAGAAGCTATGAAGTGAGCCACCCCCGGCTCGGGTAGTCTTTGGATTT
>CAYTQL010000350.1:0-3518 GCA_964439555.1 uncultured Planctomycetaceae bacterium
AACGTCACGGCGGAAATCTTGACGTCACTTGTGCCCAACTGCCGGTATTCCATGGCGCATCCTTCTACAGGCAATCTAGCGCGGCGCCGCGGGGCTATCAAGTTCCCCGGGCGTCGCACCAAAGAAACGTGCCCGTCCGGGTCTTTCGAACGGGCACGGGTGCGTTGCGGATATGCCGGAAGGAGTTACGACTGCTGGCTCGGCGCCTCGGGCGCCTTGGCGGCCGCCTTCTTCGCGGACTTCGCGGAGCTCTTGCGCTTCTTCTTCGACTTCTTCTTGCTTCCACCGATCGAGGCGCCGGAGGCGACGGTGTAGACGCCGCGTCCGACCTTCTTGAACGCCGGGTCCCGCAGTGCCGCGGCCACCAGGCCGTAGAAGTCCTTGCTGGCGCTTTTGTACCCGGCGTCCTGCACGGCCGGGGCGATGTCCTTGATGCGCATGGGCTCGTCCGACTTGGCGAGCACCTTCTTGATGTAGTCGGTCAGCGGGCGCCCGCTGCGGCGCTTGCGGGCGCCGGACGCCGCCTTGCGGCGTCGGGTAGTCTTCTTGCGCCGGGGCGTCCGCGCGCCGCCCGGGGTGCTTTCTCCCGTGATCTTGGCGATCTCGGCGTCGACGTCCGCCAACTGCTTGGCCAGGTCTTCCTGCTTGTCTTCCAGCTTGGAAAGACGCTGCTGCTTCTTGGCAAGCTCGCGCTCCAGATCGCTGATCGTCAGGGATTGCTTCGCCATACGTGGTCTCCTGCAAAATAGGGTGAGAGATGCACTACAATAAAACCGAACGCTGGCTATTATAGATACGCTGGCGCTGTTGTCTACCCAATTTCAGAAACCTTATTCCGGCGTCGAAGCACGCCCCTTCTCGAATTCCGGACCCGTACGACCCGAGTTTGCACTCCGGGTCTGCTCGCCCTGCATGCGGAGTCGGGCCCCACAGTGCAGGGCGTTCGCCCCGGTCCTGCGGCCGGAATCCCCCGCCCGTCGCGGTCGCCGGCTGTTGAGAACCCCTTTGGACGGTCGTAGAATGGGGGCGTTCGTCATCCCGATTGTCCGTCCCTCGAGTTCACAGGAAGCGCCCATGGCAGAGCCCACCATGCGTCCCGACCGCTCGCAGATCGCCTTCATCGGCGACTATCTCCCGCGCCGCTGCGGCCTCGCGACCTTCACCCACGACCTGTCCACCGCCGTCGCCTCCGCCGGACAGGACAGCCACCAGACCTTCGTCCTGGCCGTCAACGACGTGCCCGAGGGCTACCCCTACCCGGAAATGGTCCGGTTCGAGATGCGCGAGACGGTCCAGGCCGACTACCGCCTGGCCGCGGACTTCCTGAACATCCAGAACGTCTCCGCCGTGTGCCTCCAGCACGAGTACGGCATCTACGGCGGCGCGTCCGGCGCCCACGTGCTGGCGCTGCTCCAGCGGTTGCGACGCCCGCTGGTGACCACGCTGCACACCGTCCTCCAGAAGCCCACCGACGAGCAGCGGGCCGTGCTCCAGGAAATCGGGCGGCTCTCCGACCGCGTGGTGGTCATGTCCGAGGTCGCCCAGGGGATGCTCGACGACATCTACGACATCCCGGCCGAGAAGGTCGTCACCATCCCTCACGGGATTCCCGACGTGCCCTTCGTGGACCCGAATTTCTACAAGGACCAGTTCGGCGTCGAGGGGCGCAAGGTCATGCTCACCTTCGGGCTGCTGAGCCCGGGCAAGGGCATCGAGTACGTCATCGAGGCGCTGCCCGAGATCATCAAAGAGCACCCCGAGGTGGTCTACATCCTCCTCGGCGCGACGCACCCGCACGTCAAGCGGAAGAGCGGCGAGGAATACCGCAACGGGCTGGCGCGGCGGGCGACGGAGCTGGGCGTGGCCGATCACATCATGTTCGTCAACCGCTTCGTGGAAATTTCGGAACTGGTGGAGTATCTCGGCTCGGCCGACCTGTACGTCACGCCCTACCTCACCGAGCAGCAGATCGTCTCCGGAACGCTCGCCTACGCCCTCGGCGCGGGCAAGGCGATGATCTCCACCCCCTACTGGTACGCCAAGGAAATGCTCGCCGACCAGCGCGGGCGCATCGTGCCCTTCCGCGAGGCCGGGGCGATCGCTGAACAGGTCAACGACCTGCTGGACAACGAGGTCGAGCGCCACGCCATGCGAAAACGGGCCTATACCCACTGCCGCAAGATGATCTGGAAACGCGTCGCCCAGGACTACCTCGACCTCTTCCAGACCGCCACCGAGGCGTGGGTGGAGAAGCAGCACACCCGCATGGCCGTTCCGGCCCCGCGGTCGCCGCGGCTCGATGAGCTGCCCGAGGTGGACCTGCGGCACCTGCACCTGCTCACCGACGACTGCGGCATCCTCCAGCACGCGATCTTCTCCACGCCCGACCGCTCCGGGGGCTACTCCACCGACGACAACGCCCGCGCCCTGATCGCCGCGGCGATGCACTGGGACCACGGCCGGGAGCAGCAGTCGCTCGAGCTGATCCAGAAGCACCTCGCCTTCCTCGCCCACGCCATGGACGACGAAACCGGGCGGTTCCGCACCTACGTCAATTACGACCGGAGCTTCTCGGACATCATGGGTTCGGAGGACTCCCACGCCCGGGCGCTGTGGGGGCTCGGAACCGCCGTGGCGCTGTGCCCGCACGAGAGCATGATCGCCCTGGCGACCCGGTTGTTCCTCCGGGGGCTCGGGGCGACCGAGCCGTTCGCCAGTCCGCGGGCCTGGGCGTACACCATCGTGGGCATCCACGCCTACCTGCGGCGGTTCGGCGGCGACAGCGGCGTCCGGCGCTGCCGGGCGGATCTGGCCGAGCGGCTCTTCCGCTGCTTCGCCGACCACGCCGACGACGACTGGCCGTGGTTCGAGGACACCGTCACCTACGCCAACGCGAAGCTGCCCCACGCGCTGATCATGGCGGGTAAGTGGATGAACCGCGACGAGATGATCGACATGGGCAAGCGGGCGCTGTCCTGGCTGTTCGAGGTGCAGACCAACGACGACGGGCTGGTGAGCCTCGTGGGCACCGAGGGCTGGTTGGCGCGCGGGAAGGACAAGGCGCTGTTCGAGCAGAAGCCCATCGAGGCCCATGCCCTGGTGGACGCCTGCATCGAAGCCTACCACGTCACCCGCGAGCCGTTCTGGGTGCAGCAGGCGCACAAGGCGTTCAACTGGTTCCTCGGGGACAACGACCTCCGCACGCCGCTGCACGATTTCACCACCGGCGGCTGCCGCGACGGGCTCCACGCCGACCGGGTCAACGAAAACCAGGGCGCCGAGGCGACCCTCGCCTGGCTGATGAGCCTGCTGCTGATGCACGGTTTGCAGATGGAGCAAACCTTGGGGGACCTTCGTGCCGATATGTCCGAAAAGCACCCCACGCCCGTGACCGACGCCTCCGAGAGGACCCCGGACAACGACGCCCCCCGCAAAGCCAGGAAAGTAAGGAAGTATGCCGGCTCCGATCGTCATGATTAGCAGCTACCCGCCCCGCCTCTGCGGGATCGGGACCTTCT
>CAYTQL010000351.1:0-3512 GCA_964439555.1 uncultured Planctomycetaceae bacterium
GTAGCCCTGCATCAGCGGGTAGAGGAACTCGTGGACGCCGATGGGCACGCCCGCCTTGTAACGCTGCTCGAAGGTGTCCCGCTCCATCATCCGGGCGACGGTGACCTGCCCGGCGAGCTTGAGCACGTCGGCGAAGGTGAGTTCCTCGAGCCACTCGCTGTTGTAGCGGACCTCGAGCTTCGCGGCGCTGGTGTCGAGCACCTTGCCCGCCTGGTCGAAGTAGGTCTGGGCGTTCTCGCGGATCTGCGCTTCGTTGAGCACCGGCCGGGTGGTGTTCTGCCCGGTCGGGTCGCCGATGCGGGCGGTGTAGTCGCCAATGATCAGCACCGCCTTGTGTCCGAGGTCCTGGAACTGCCGCATTTTCCGCAGCACCACGGTGTGCCCGAGGTGGATGTCCGGGGCGGTCGGGTCGAGTCCGAGCTTGACGCGCAGCGGGCGGTCCGCCGCGGCCACGGCCTTGAGCCGCTCGGCGAGTTCCTGCTCGGTGTAAATACCCTCGCACCCGCGGGAGAGGGTGCGCAGTTGGTCGTTCAGTTGTTCATCGCTCAGCGTGGTCATGGTCCGGGGAGTGTACGCCCGCGCGCCGGGCGGGTCAATCGCGGCGCGGGGCCTTTGTCGGCGCGGCCGGAGTCGCTAAGGTGAAGCCCCATGAGCGAAGGGAAATTCAACCGGGTCCGCCTCGCCAGGCGCCTGCTGCTGGGCGTTCTGCTGGTGGCGCTGGCGGCGACGGCGGGCTACTACGTCGTGGTGCGCTGGGTAAACGGGAACTTCCACGCGGTGGTCCCCGGCGAGGTCTACCGCAGCGCCCAGCCGAGCCCGGAGCAACTGGAGGAATGGACCCGCGAGCACCGCCTGCGGACCGTGGTGAACCTCCGCGGCTCGACGCCGAAGGACTATCACCGCGCCGAAGCCGCCGCGGCCGAGCGGTTGGGGCTGCGGCTGATCAACGTACGCCTGACGGCGACGGACCTGCCCTCGACGATCGAGCTGGGCAAGCTCATCGACGCCCTGGAGACCGCCCCACGCCCCATGCTCATCCACTGTCGCGACGGGGCGGACCGGACCGGGCTCGCCAGCGTCCTGGCCGCCCTGGCCGTCGGCGGAGACTCCTACGCCGAGGCCCGCGAGCAGCTCTCGCTGAAGTACTTCCACCTCGACGGCGACCCGGAGCACATCGCCGGCGTTCTCGCGCAGTTCGAGGCGTGGGCCGGGCACGAGGGGAAGCCTCGCACGTGGGAGGCCTTCCGCCGCTGGGCCCGCGAAGTCTACCACCCGCTGTATTACCGCGCCGCGATCAGCGCGCCGGCGGAGATGACCGCCCGCCCCGGCGAGCGGAAGCAGTTCGAGGCGACGGTCGCCAACGCCTCCGACCGGGCGATCCCCGCCGGCGACCCCGAGCGGCGCTTCCGACTGGCGGTTTTCCTCGGCGAGGCGGTGGACGAGACGCCGGCCGCTGAGTTGGCGCGCCGGGTTCCGCTTCCGGCGAAGGACCTCCCGCCCGGGGAGTCGGTGACCGTTGCCGTCACGCTCCGCGCTCCGCCTGAGCCCGGGAAGTACCAGGTCGGGCTGGACTTGATCGAGGAGGGCGTCACCTGGTTCGCCCGCCAGGGCTCTCCGGTGGGGCGGATCGAGCTGACCGTCGAGTAGCCCGCCCCCCCCCAAGGGGGGGGCGGCGGGCGACGCCGACGCCGGACGGCCGCTGGAGGACGTCGCGCCCTCCGCGACGGGTCCCTCGCGTGCGCCTGCCGCTTGCATCGGCCATTCCGGTGCGTACACTTGCTCGTCTGCCGAGCCACACTGACAGGAGCCTCCGATGCCGGACAATGTCGTATACAAGATCCTCCGCGAGCACCTCGTTGACGGCGAGCTGACGCCGGGCGAGCAGATCGGGATTCGCATCGACCAGACGCTCACCCAGGACGCCACGGGCACCACCGCCTTCCTGCTGCTCGAGGCGATGGGCGTGCCTCGCGTCAAGGCGGACCTCAGCGTCAGCTACGTGGACCACAACCTCTCGCAGTTCGGGCCCGAGAACCACAACGACCATCTGTACCTCCAGTCGGTCGCCCGCAAGCTCGGCGCGCATCACTCCCGCCCGGGCAACGGGATCTGCCACCAGGTCCACTTCGAGCGCTTCGGCAAGCCCGGGGCCACGCTGCTGGGCAGCGACTCCCACACGCCCACCAACGGCGGCATGGGCATGATCGCCGTCGGCGCCGGCGGGCTTGACGTGGCGGTGGCGATGGGCGGCGGGGCGTTCTACCTTACCGCGCCGCGGGTCATCGGCGTCGAGCTCCGCGCCGAACTCGGCCCGTGGGTGGCGGCGAAGGACATCATCCTCCGCCTGCTGAGCATCCTGACGACCAAGGGCAATGTCGGGTGCATGGTGGAGTACTTCGGCGACGGCGTCGCGACGCTGCCCGCCCCGGCCCGCGCGACCTGCACCAACATGGGTGCGGAACTCGGGGTGACCACCAGCGTCTTCCCCTCCGATGGGCAGACCCGCCGCTTCCTCGAAGCCCAGCAGCGCAGCGACGACTGGCGGGAGCTGACGGCCGATCAGGGGGCGGAGTATCATCGCATCACCAAGAAGCTCCATGTCGAGCGGGATGCGACCACCATCGAGCGGATCGGGGAATACTGCACCGACGTGGAGGTCTCCGCCCCGGACGATCACGGAATGGCGACGGTGAGCTTCGGGCACGTCGTGATCGACCTTTCCGATCTGGAGCCCCTGGCCGCGGCGCCCTCCTCGCCGGACAACATCGTCCGCGTGGCCGACCTGGCCGGGACGAAGGTCTCCCAGGTGGTCATCGGCAGTTGCACCAACAGCAGCGTGCAGGACCTGCTGCTGATCGCTCACGCCCTGAAAGGGCGGACCGTCGCACCGGGCGTGGAGGCGGGGATCGCCCCGGGCTCGCGCCAGGTGCTCGAGATGCTCGTGGATTCCGGGCAGCTCAGCCCCATCGTCGCCTCGGGCGCCCGCCTGCTTGAAAGCGGCTGCGGGCCCTGCATCGGGCAGGGCTTCAGCCCCGCCGAGGGCGCGGTGAGCCTGCGGACCTTCAACCGGAACTTCGCCGGGCGCAGCGGGACGGGGGGCGACAGCGTCTACCTCGTCTCGCCGGAGACGGCCGTGGCGGCCGCGCTGACCGGCGTGTTCACCGATCCGCGCACGTTGCCCGAACGCTTGGGCATCGAGTACCCCGACTTCGACATGCCCGACGCCTTCATCGCCGACGATTCGATGATCCAGGAGCCGCTCCCGCCCGAGGAAGCCGACGCGGCGGAGGTCGTCCGCGGCAGCACCATCGTCCGCCCGCCGTCCCCGGAGCCCTCGGCCGAGGCGATCGACGGACAGGTGCTCGCAAAGGTCGGCGACAAGATCACCACCGACCACATCATGCCGGCCGGGTCGCTGCTCAAGTACCGCTCGAACGTCCCGGAATACGCGAAGTACGTCTTCAACTGCCTCAACACCGAGGGCGAGGAGACCTTCGCCGAGCGGGCCCTGC
>CAYTQL010000352.1:0-3509 GCA_964439555.1 uncultured Planctomycetaceae bacterium
GCACGTCGTAGTAGTCCGCGCTGGCAGCGCCGATGAAGCGGGGGGGTCTCATGGCGCCGGCCAGCCAGAACCCCGCCGCGACCGCCAGGACGACGCCCAGCAGCACCCCGGCGCGGGAGACCCGCACCGCCCCGGCGGCGCCGCGGGCGAAGCGGTACGCCCGCCACCCGGTCGCGGCCAGGCCGATCGCGATCACCGCCCACCAGACCCATGCCGCCAGGACGCCCAGCGAGCCCAGCCCGAGCATTCCCAGCGACAGCAGCGCCAGGCCCGCTCCGGCCTCGGAGGCGAAGCGCAGCGGACGCGGGGCCTCGACCGGAAGCAGCGGACGCAGCAGGAGCCCGCCCCACCCCGCCGCGGCCAGGACGATCGCCGCGGGGGGGACCCACTGCACGGCCGCTTCCAGCGCCACACCGACGAAGACCGACGCCCAGCCCGGCGAGAACCCGTCGGCGGCGACCCCCGCGAGGCATCCGAGCCCGGCGACCAGCCAGATCGCCCCGGCCGCGGCGAGTCCGATCCCCGCTCGGGGCGTCCGCTGCGTGGTGGAGGGCTCGGAGGTCATCTCGGGCGCATCCTCCCGGACGGGCGGCTCGCCTCAGCCGCCGGTGTCGGAGAACTGGGTCTGGTAGAGGTGGCGGTAGAGCCCGCAGCGATCGAGCAGCTCGGCGTGGGCGCCGACGTCGATGACCCCGCCGGCGCTCATCACCACGATCCGGTCGGCCGAGAGGACCGTCGCGAAGCGGTGGGCGATCATCAGCGTCGTCCGCCCTTCGATGAACTGCTCCATCGCCTGATGGATGCGGCGCTCGGAGTCGGCGTCGATCTGGCTGGTGGCCTCGTCGAAGATCAGGATCGCCGGGTCGCGCAGGATCGCCCGGGCGATGGTGATCCGCTGCTTCTGTCCGCCCGAGAGGGTCGCGCCGTGCTCGCCGACCATCGTCTCGTACCCCTCGGGCAGTTCGCGGACGAACTCATCGACGTACGCCCGCTTCGCCGCCTCGAGCACGTCCTCGGCGTCGGGGCGGCGGAGCCCGTAGGCGACGTTCTCGCGGATCGTGGCGTTGAACAGGACGGTGTCCTGGGTGACCAGCCCCACCTGCCGCCGCAGCGAGCGGAGCGAAACCTGCGCGACGTCCTGCCCGTCGATGAGGACCGCCCCCCCGGTGGGGTCGAACAACCGCGGGACCAGCGAGACCAGCGTCGTCTTCCCGCATCCGTTGGGGCCGACGATGGCGACCGTCTCCCCGGAGCGGATGTCCAGGTCCACGCCCCGCAGGGCGTCGTCGGTCGCGCCGGGGTAGCGGAAATGCACGTCCCGGAACGCCAGCGACTCGCGGTGACGCGGGAGGCTCGGGGCGCCGGGGATGCGCTTCTCCTGCTCGCGGTCGCGGAGTTCGAAGACCCGCCGGGCGGCGGCGTCCGCCCGCTGGAAGCGCGTGGCCACCTTCGCCAGACGCCGGAGCGGGTCGAACATCATCGCCAGCGCCGCCATCCACGTCATGAACACGTACGGGTCCATCGTCCCGTGCAGCACGGAGTAGCCCGCCAGCGCCGCCGCCGACAGGGCGGCGGTCATCCCCAGCATCTCGACGGTCGGGGCCGTGCCCGCGTCGATCAGCGCCATCCGCGCCTGCTGGCCGAGCAGCCTCCGGTTCACCCGGAAGAACCGCTTGCGCTCGGCCGCCTCCATCGTGTACGCCTTGACCACGCGGATGCCGGTGAGCGTCTCCTCCAGGACCGCCAGCATGCCGGACCAGCTCTCCAGGGCGCCGCGGCTGGCGCGGCGCATCCGCTTACCGAGCTTGCGGATGACCACCGCCACCGGGGGCCCGGCCACCAGGGCGATCAGCGTCAGCTCCCAACTGAGCAGCAGGGCGGCGACCAGCGCGGCGATCGCCTTGGCCGGCTCGGTGAGCGTCTTGCCGAACAGCGTCCGCTGCCCACGCCCCAGCTCGCCGGTGTCCTGGATGAACCGGCTCATCGTGTCGCTCGTCCCGCTCCGGGAGAAGAAGCTCACCGGGAGGCGCAGGGCGGTGTTGTAGTTCTCGCAGCGCAGGTCCATCATGCTGCGGTAGACGGCCGTTTCGACGAGGTACTCCTGCACGAACCGCAGCACGTCGCGCAGCAGCGTGATCACCAGCGCCGCGATCAGCAGCCCCAGGAGCATGGGAAACCGTCCGGCGCGGGAGTCCGGTTCGGGAATGGCCCGGGCGACGCGCCCGAGCAGGCGGGCGGTCAGCTCCACGTCGCCGGGGGTCACCGTCGCCTCGGAGGCGGCGGCGTCGGGGTCGTCGGCGTTCTGGTCGAACAGGCGGAGGGTGAGCTTGTCGGTCTCGAGGTGGGCGAGGCGGCGCATGAGCGCGTCGGCGCGGAGTCGGCGCTGCGCTTCGCCGGCGTCGGCGAGCCCGACGATCCAGACGTTCGCCCGGACGCCCCCCTCCCACGCCGGTCCGCCTTCCTCGACCCGGACGACGTCGATGACGTCCGCGGGCAGATCGAACCGCCGCTGGGTGTCCAGCGGGATGCGCCGCGAGACGAGCTTGACCTGCATCCGGTCGGCGACGATGGAATTCCACGCCCACCCGTGGAGGCCCTCGTCGGAGATGAGGATCTTCAGCCCGGGCAGCAGCATGCCCAGTCCGCCGCCCCAGAGCACCGCGATGAACACCACGCAGATGCCCGAGACGACCAGCCGCCCGCGGTACGGCCAGAGATATCGAAGACTTCGCCAGAATGCTTTCATAGTTCGCGCCGGACTCGCCCGGAGTTGCGGCGGTTATACGCGCCGCACGCCGCAGCGGTCAACGCTGCGGCGATCCGGACGGCCGAAACCGCACCCAGCGGCGGTAGGCTTCGCGGTGCTGCGCCGTCGCCCGGCAGCGTCGGCGCTGCGCCCGAGCCGGTGTTCGACTGGTCGCGAGCAGACAATGCCGAGACCTACACGGTCGAGCTGGCGCCTTCCACCGGCAACAACTTGCCGGACCTGGACCAGGTTCAAACCGCCGGCCCCATCAGCGATCCCACGACCGAACTGGCCAGTCCTTTCGTTCCGCTTACGCCCGGCGGGCGGTACTACTGGCGGGTGGTTGCCAGCGATGCCGGCGATACCGCCCAGCGAGAAAACCACGAAGGGTGGAGTTCCTTCATCGTCAACGATGTCGAGCCCTTCGACCTCTCCTCGCCACCCAGCGGGGCCACGCTGACTTCCGCCACTCCGCTTCTCGTCTGGAACGAGGCGGAGAACGCCACCCGCTATCGCATTCACCTGGAGCTCGATGGCCTGGGAGGGCTGCCACCGGTCGAGACCCAGAACGCCGACACCAGCTTCCGCCTCTCCGGGGACAACCACCTCAACGGCGAACAGACCTACTTCTGGACCGTCGAGGGAGTAGGCCCGAACGGGTCCACACCGGCGTCGGAGTCCTGGTCCTTTACAACGGGACCGCGATCCGCCGCCGAGGCCAGCGACATCCCCGATGTGCTGCTGGGCTGGCAGCAGTTCAGCG
>CAYTQL010000353.1:0-3496 GCA_964439555.1 uncultured Planctomycetaceae bacterium
TGCGGGAGGAAGAAGGCGATCAACAGGAGCACGGCCACGGCGGTAATCCCGGTGCGGTAGAGCTGTCCGACGAGCCCGGGGATGGGGGCGACGGGGCGGAGGGGGGGCGCTCCGGTCGCGAGCGGCAGGATCAATCGCCCGCCCGCGGCGAGCAGCAGCACCCAGGCGACGCCGGCGCTCGCACCGAGCCAGGTCCACCCCCGCAACTCAGCGGCCGCGAGGGTAAAGATTCGCCCGAAGTACCCCCCCGAGAAGGGCAGCCCGGCGAGGCTCAGCAGGCAGATTCCCATCGCCATGGCCACCCCGGGCGAGCGCTCCCCGAGCCCGGCGATTCCTTCCCGGTCCCAGGAGTGCAGCCCGCAGCGCCGGAGGTACGCCAGGGAAAGCCACAGTCCGCCCCCGGCCAGGGCGGCCGAGCCCATCGTGAAGACCGCTCCGGGCAGTGGGGCGTAGGTGTAGACGAGTCCCGGGACCGCTCGACCGGCGTCCGACGCCCAGCCGATCGACGCCAGCAGCGCCGCGCCGAGGGTGATCGTCCCGGCGCTGAGCGAGACGTTCCCCGCCAGCGCCAGCAGTCCGCATCCCAGCGAGAGCAGCGTCGCGCACGCGGCGATGAGCCAAGGGCCCTCGGGTGGGAGGATCAGCCGGCCGGCGAGTTTGGCCGCGAAGACGTCCCGCTGCACGAGGCGGCGCATCGCCGCGACGAGGGCGTCGTCGAAGCCCGTGCGGATTGCCTCCCCCGCAAGGCCCGCCAGCACGGTTACGCCGACCGCGACGACGGCGAACCCCACGGCGGACGCGGGCACGCGGAGGCGCGAACGCCCGAGGCGGGAGGCGAAGGTCATCGCCGAAAGGTGCACTCCGCGAAGCACCAGCAGCAGAGCGGCCGCGGCGGTCACCGCGGCGATGCCCAGCCAGAGCATGCCCTGCGTTTCGCCGCGCTGGACGGCGGCGGCGAGAATGTCCCATCCGCCGGAGAAGGCGCCCCACGGCGCGGCGACCGCCGCCGCCGGCGCCAGGACCGCCACGCCCAGCGCCGCGCCCGGGTGACGCCTCGCCGCGCCGCGCAGCAGGCGAAGGCGGTCGTCCGGTCCGGTCCCCAGCAGGGCTCGTCCGCAGACCAGCAGGGCGCCGCAGAACACGGCCGAGACGGCCGAGAGCAGCGCCGCGCCACGCCAGGAGGGCACCGTCACGGTCAGGGCCCCGAGCAGCACCATCAGCCCGTGGAGCGACGCCGCGGCCGTGACGAACCCGCCGAGGCTCCGCTGCAGCACCCCGGCATTGGCGACCAGGAAGATCGCCGCGGTCGCCAGGATCGCCACGCCCGGGGCGGCCACGGACATCGCCTCGGGGAACGCCGTCATGAGCACCCCGGCCGTCGCGGGCAGCACCGCGCGGGTCAGGGCGAGCGTCATCAGCGCCCCGGGCGTGCGGCAATCCCGGCAGATGCGTTTCAGCGGCCAGTGGAACGGCGGAAGGTGCGCCTTGATCGCCAGGGCGAGCAGCAGCACCAGTGCGGGGAGGTACTGCTCGTCCCGGGGGAGCTTGAGCAGGAGCAGATCGGAGGCGGCGAAGCTCGGCAGGCCGGTGCGGTCGAAGTGCGCCCACCCCAGGTGAAGAACGACCCCGAGCAACCCGAGCGAGCCGACCGCCTGGAGCGTCCAGAAGCTCCGCGCCGCCCGTTGCCCGTCGCGGCGTAGCGGCAGCAGGCAGAAGGTCAGCAGCATGGCGCCGTCGAGCATCGCCGCCCAGAGCAGCAGATCGTCGGCCAGGAGGGTCCCCACAATCGCCGCCTGGCTCGCCAGGATCAGCGGATGCCGCCGTCGCGCCGCCAGCACCGCCAGGAGGCTCAGCGCGCAGCTTGCCGCGAGCATCCCCGCCGAAAGGAGGTTCATGCGCAGGGCGAAGTCCAGACCCATCCCCAGGCGGACCCAGTTGGCGGGATAGTACAGGTCGGCGCCGGCAGAGAACCGCCGCAGCGCCAGGACCGCCAAAGCCAGCTCGGTGAAGGCGAACATGACGGCGTTGAACCGCGCCAGCCGCCGCCGTTCCGGACGCCGCGCGGGAAGGGCCGAGAGGAACCAGGTCAGCGCCGCCCCGAGCATCGGAAGCAGGACCAGCGCTTGCAGTACGTTGCGGTCGAACGTCTCCATCCACGCTCCAGGTGTGCGGCCCCTCCCGCCGGCCGCAAGAGACTACGCTCAGCGGGGCGGTCCGCTCAAGCGCGAAGCCGCTCGCCGGTCACCGGCGGCGCGTCACCGGCGGCGCGTTTTCCCGCCCGCCGCCCATTCGCTACAATGGCGTCATGGGACGCGCCGCATCCAGCGAGACCTGGCAGGCCTACCGCCGACGGATGATCCGCGAGACGGAGGTCTTCATCGAATGGGGTCTGAAGCACCCCGACGAGGTCGTGGAGATTCCCGTCAAGCCGGCCGAGGACGGAGGCTTCCCGCGCCAAATGGGGGAGTGGTTCTGGGGCGTGGTCCTTTCCGATCGCCCGGGCGGGGCGCTGCGTCGCTGGCGCGAACGCCTGCTCAATCGTCCGGCCGGGTTCCTGCGCCGCATGGTGAAGTAGCGGCGCAGCGCCGTTCGCGCCCGGTTGCCTTGCGGCAGGCGTGCTGCGCAGCTCCGGCGTCCGAATCGCCCGAGCCGCCCCGCATCACGGACGCCGACTCTACCCCCGCCGGACGTCGGACGGGTCGTCGGACGGACCGAGGGGGCGAAGGTCGAGGGTGAAGGACATCGCCCGCGGGGTGAGTTCGTACTGCGGGAGCGTGTCCGGCCCGCAACTCGCCCCGCCGAGCCCGCGCTGGGCGAAGTCCAGGTACCAGAACGTCTCGTCGCGTCGGACGAGGTCCACGGTGTGTTTCGCGTGGGTGAGGTTCTCCAGCGCGAAGTGGTGGACGGAGGTTTCGAATCGCTGCGGGGAGCCGGCCGCCAGGCCGTAGCCGGCGTCGTTCCGCACCGCCGCCCAGCGGACGTCGCAGCGGTTGCCGAACTCCTGCGGGTAGATGTAGGTCTCGTACATCTCGTCGACCGTCGCACCGTGGAGCCCGACGGGTGAGCCGGTCTTGCGGTCGCGATAGTTCTCGCCCGGGCCCCGGCCGAACCAGGCGACGTGCTCGAAGCGGGGCGGGAGCGTGAGCAGCACGCCGAAACGGGGCAGGTTCGGCAGCTTCGTGTGCGGGTCGAGGTCGATCCGCAACCGCAGCGTCCCGTCCGGCAGGAGGGTCTGTTCGCGGAGAAAGTCGAACCGGTCCGGCGCGCCGTCGGCCGCGAGGCGCCCGCGGATGCGGAGCGTCTCGCCGTCGCGTTCGGCCGCCTCGACGTGCGTCTCCAGCCGGTCCAGTCCCGCATCGAACCAGCGGCGAGCGGTCTCGCGGAAGCAGCGGGTCGCGCCGTCGTTGTCGGTGGGCGCCCGCCAGAGGTTGATCTCCGGTCCGACCGCAATCAGTTCGACGCCGTCGACCGCCCAAGACTCGATGAGTCCGGTCTG
>CAYTQL010000354.1:0-3465 GCA_964439555.1 uncultured Planctomycetaceae bacterium
GGCGCCGCGTGCACTTCGAGCGCCAGAACGTTGGACCCCTTGCGCAGCGCCGAAGCGGGAAGGCGCGCGGTCAGGGTGCGGATGCGCTTCTCGTAGCGGTCGCGGAACTTCTCGGCCGGGCGACCGGTGCGGCGCAGCCGGTTGCCCTCGGGGTCCTTGAACGCTTCGGGCGGGTAGGCGTCAGCCTGGGTGGTCAATTCCAGTTCGCCCTCGGGGAGGTCCTTGCGGGCGACTTCCTTGCCGTTGACGTAGACCACCACGCCGCCGCGGTACTCCAGGCTCAGCTTCAGTTTCCCGGCCGCGGAGGGGTCGGTCACGCCGAACCGCGTCCGCAGGCACAGCAGCGAGATCTGGTGCGACTGCCCGTGGCCGTACTCGCCGATCGCCTCGTCCAGGCTCTCGGCGTAGCGCCCCCAGCCGCTGTCGTCGAACGCGGCGCTCTTCCAGTCCTGTGGGGGCTTCGGGCTGTAGCCCTCCGGCGTGTAGCTGTGTTTCTTGAACCGCGCGGCCCGGGCGAATACCCGCCACGGGGCGCCCTCGGGAATCAGCACGGTCTGCTCTGCTCCCACCGGCGGCGGCGCACACCACAGCAGCGCCAGCGCGCCGAGGAGCGGAAGCGGTCTCCAGCGTGTAATCAAGGTCAGTTCTCCGTCTCGGGTTGCGACGTCCACGTACGTTTGTCGATCTGCTTGCCCGCGGGGCTCAGCACCCGCAAGGCGGCCGTCCCGCCCCGGAGGCGCAGCAGGCAGAAGTGATGCATCGCGGCGAAGGAGGCCGAGTGCGGGTTCTGCCGCTCGGCCGAGTCGCGCTTGGGGTAGGTTCCCGCGCCCGCCCCGCCGGTGACGATG
The DNA here is from genome assembly GCA_964439555.1 of uncultured Planctomycetaceae bacterium. Lineage (GTDB taxonomy): Bacteria > Planctomycetota > Phycisphaerae > SM23-33 > SM23-33 > CAYTQL01. Next base: position 849 of record CAYTQL010000354.1, read on the forward strand.
GCGGTCAGCCCGCCAGGCGACCCGGGGGACAATTCCGACCGCTCGTACCCGTGATCGTGCCCGCCGAACAGCGCCGCGACGCCGCGCCGCTCGAGCACCGGGACAAGCCGCCGCCGCGCGACGCGCGAGGTCCACTCCAGCACCCGCCCGTCGGGCGCGAGCTTGCCGTGATTGCGCGAAGAGTAGGCCGGGTAATGACTTACCACGAAGCGCAGTCGCCCCGCCGCGCCGGCGAGCGTCCGGTCAAGCCACCGCAGGTGGGGACTGCCCTTTGACCAGTCCAGCCCGCCGTCGATCCCCACGACCCCCGCCCCGCCGAGCCGCCGGGTCCAGTTGCCTTCGTCGCGCGCGGAAAAAAAGAGGTCGAACAGCGGCGAGTAGCGGTCGTGATTGCCCGGAACCGCGAGGGTGGGGACCGTCGCGAGCAGGTCCCCCGCCGGGGCGAAGAAGGTCCGCTCCCACTGCGGGTCGTTCAGCCCGTCGACGACCATGTCGCCGGCGATGATCAGCACGTCCGGCTTCGCCTCCGCCACCGCCCGGGAGACCGGCCCCCACGCCTTCCCGGACTGTGGATCGCCGACGATGGCGACGGTGATCTCCTCCCCGTCCGCGGGCGGAGTCCGGAGCGTGAACCGCCGACCGGGCCCCCGGCCGAGCCGGATCTCGTAGCGATGCTCCGCGCCCGGTTCGAGGTCCTCGATCGTCCACGCGTGGACGACGCCGGCGGGCGAGGTCAGCTCCCGCCCCGCGATGCTCAGCGTGGCGGGCGCGCGGATGTTGGCGACCGCGGCGATGCGGATCGTCCCCTTCGGCGCCAAACCGGCGACCGGGCCGAGGGCGATCTCGCCGTCGGTCGGCTCGAGCGCCGTCAGCGCCATCGTCGCCTTGTTCTTGATCGCGTCCCGGGCTTGCGGCAGGGACAACGAGACGGTCAACTCGTTTCGCCCGTCGGCCAGCAGCGAAGCGGGAATGCCGCGGATCGGGCCGATGACCATGCCTTTGAGCGGGCGTTCGATGCGCCGCCCGTTGAGGCGGACCTCGTCGGTCGGCGGGCCGGCGAAGGTCAGGGAGGCGAGCGTACCGGGCCCGGACGCCTTGAACCGGCAGCGCGCCTCGACGCGCGGTTCCGGGCCCGGCGGGAGCACGTCCACGCCGAACCACCAGCGCCGCTGCCCGCATACGACCCACGCCGCGAGGAGATGCCGCCCGCGCGTCAGGCGGACCGGAACGCCGCGGACGCCGGGCTTGTCGGTCTCGAGGATGATCTTTCCGTCCAACCAGACCGTCAGGGGCCCGTCGGCGCGGAGAGCGAGCGTCGCCTCGGCGTCGCGGGCGGCCTTGATCTGCCCGAAGGCATATGCCCAGCGCCCCGCGCGCGGCGCCCCCTGCCCGACGGTCAGATCCAGGACGCCCGGCGGGTAGAGCGGGAGCGTCGCCCGGGAGGCGCTGACGCCGCCGAGGGTGAGCGACGAGGGCATCTCGGCGATCTTCGCGGGGTGGTCGTCGTCCGCTCGCCGCGTTGCTTCCGGGTCCCAGGGGACGAAGGTAACCCACTTCCGAGGCCGACGGGCCGCGGGTTCGGGCAGGTCCAGCGATTCGAGGGCCGCCTCGAGGGTCGGCTTCCACCCGAGCCCGTCGCCGCCGCGGAGGGCGCGGAACTGCCAGTCGCCGTCTCGGGTCAGCTCGGTCTGCGCACCGGATTCCGCTGCGAACATCAGCACCAGTCCCGCAATCGCCGTTGTCGTGTAGCGCACCATCGCACCCGTATCCGCTGACGTGAAGACCATCCCACCCGTGCAGCACCGATCATGAAACACCGGGGCGGCGCGCTGAGATTCGGTGAAAACCGCTCGCCGGCGCGGCGGCCCCGGCGCTTTCGAAGCCGTCCGCCGCCCGACGTCCGACCGCTAAGCATACCGGAAAAGTCGCTTGAGGAGGTACACCAGCGGGACGACCAGCAGCACGTACGTCACCAGCCAGGCGGGGAAGATCGCCCCGGTCCACGTCGTCGGCGGGACCCACGGGATAAACCCCAGCACCTTCCGCGGGCGCATGCGGAGGGCGGACTGGGGCAGCAGCAGGCGAAAGTCGTGTTGCCGCACGGGCGCGGCGTAGACGCTCTGACCGATGCGCAACGGGTGGGCGAAGGTGCGACCGCCCGATCGCATCCGCAGCGTGTACGGGCGGTTGCGCGCTTCGCCACGCAAGGTCCACCGGGCGATGCCGTGCGGCGGGCCTCCGCCGCCGGGGCAGACGCGCGCGATCCAGCTTCGCGCCTCGAGCCCGTCATCCGGGACGAGCGTCGCCAGCGAACCCACCGCCGAGCGCGGCAGCGAGAGCTCCAGGGCAACCGGTTCTCCCGCATCCGGGGGATGATACGCCAGGCGGTAGTAGCCCCACGTCCCGAGGAAGCCGATGATCGGGATGCTCAGCAGGAGCGGCCAGCCCTCGGCGCGGAGGAGCTTGAGCTGGACGCCGACCCGCGTGGCCTTGTGGCGTCTGGCGGCCTGGCGGTCCCGACGGCGTTTCGCCTGCCGGATCAACTGCTTAAGCCGCTTCCGGTCCGCGACGCAGCGTGCGAGGTGCGCCTGGTCGGTGACCAGGCGACGGACGAGGA
>CAYTQL010000355.1:0-3446 GCA_964439555.1 uncultured Planctomycetaceae bacterium
CGCGTCCGGTCTCGGTGGCCAGGTGCAGCGGGGTCGCGCCGGACTTGGCGCGGACGTTGATCTCGGCGCCCTTGTCGAGGAGGAACTCGACGGCGCGGGGGAATCCCTCCCCGGCCGCCCAGTGAAGTTGGGTGGCGCCGCGGACGTCCGCCTGGTCGGCGTCGAATTCGTCGAGGAAGTTCTTGATCCTCCTCAGCGCCTCGGTCTCGGCGTCGGGGTCGGCGGCGGTTTGCGGGCTCTTCCCGGCCGACCGGGGGGCCGGGGCGGGTTTCCCGTCGTCGGATTTCTGCCCCGCCGGGGCCTGAGGTTCGCCGTCCTCGGCGCAGCCGAGGAGAAGCAAAGGGAGGAATACCGGGAGGATCTGGAAGCGTTTCATCGGTGGTCCTTGGAGTGTATGTAGCTTCTGAGGCTGAAGTTACAGGATACAGGAAACAGGATGCTCAGGCGCCCGCCCGGTTGGCGCTGCCCGGGTTCCGGGGCGCCCGACCGTCGAGGCCGTCCTACGTACAACAGACGACGGCCCGGCGCAGGGCGGCGGACCTTGGCAGCTCGTGAATCGTTCCCGGAGTCCCCACGGCGCAGCCGGGATCACTCCTTCAGCTCCGGCGCCCGGTTCGGCGGACGTTCCGGGAGGTTCGGTTTCTCCTCCCCTTCCAGCTCCAGCTTGAGCGAGAGGAACTCCAGGAGGTCCTTAAGCGTCAACACGCCGGCGAGCTGCCCGTCGCGGCGGACGATCAGGCGGGAGACCTTCTCGCGGCGCATCTGGGCGAGGGCGTCCACGGCGTCGGTGTCGGGCGAGACGGTATTGTCCCCGCCGCACGAGGCCGCGACATCGCCGACGGTCTTCGAGGACCACTCATCGCGGGGCACGTCCTGGACGTTCCGCGTGGTGACGCACCCGAGGAGTTCGCCGTCCTTGACGACCGGGTACATCTTGTAGTGGTGCCGATAAACATATTCCTCGACGAGTTCCGAGAGCGTCAGGTCGGGCGAGACGGTCACCGGATCGGACCGCATGAACCGCTCCACCGGCTCGCCGGTCAAGGCCTGTCGCATGAGCACCTGCTGGTACCCGCGCTTGGCCGCCCCGCGGATGAACAGCCCGATGAGAATCCACCAGACCCCGCCGACGGCGTTCCAGAGCAGCAGAATCTGGGCGATCCCGAGCCCGACGAGCCCCATCCCGAAGCCCGCTCCGACCCGGCTGGCGGCGTGAGTCGCCTTGCGCAGGTCGCCCTTGAGGTGCCAGATGATGCTCCGCAGCACGCGCCCGCCGTCCAACGGGAAGCCCGGGATCAGGTTGAACGCCGCGAGGATGAAGTTGAGGATCGCCACCCACCGCAGCACCGCCACGGCCGGCTCGGCCGCTCCGGTGACGCCGACGGCGTAGGCGAGCCCCAGCAGCACCCCGCCGAGGACGACGCTCGAGATCGGGCCGGCGATGGCCATCCAGAACTCCGCCTTCGGGCTCGGGGGTTCCTCGGACATCTCGGCGACCCCGCCGAAGAGGAACAGCGTGATCCCGGTCATCGGGAGCCCGAACTGCCGGGCGATCAGCGAGTGGAACATCTCGTGGAAGACGATCGAGAAGAACAGCCCCACCGCCGCGCCGAGCCCCATCGCGAAGTGCGTCCACGGACCCAGCCCCGGGTAGCGCTGCGGGAAGACCGCCCCGGCCAGCGACCAGACCACCAGCGCGAGGATGATCAGCCAGGAAACGTCCAGCTTTACGGTGAAGCCGAAAAGGGTGAACAGCTTGATCGAGCGTCCGAACATCAGGTTCCTTTCACTGTCGAGGCGTCGGAGCGTCCAGGGCGTCGGTGAGGCGGCGAAGCGATCGGGTAATCTCCCGTCGCTCGGCCGGCGCCAGTTCGCGCCCGATGCGGGCGAGCTGCTGATCCAGCGGATGCGGGACCTTCTCCAGCAGCTCCCGGCCGCGAGGAGTCGTGCGGATGCGCAGCCTGCGGTGGTCGTTCCCGTCGCGGCGGCGACGGATGAAGCGCTTGACCTCCAGGCGGCGGAGGATGCCGGCGATCGTGCTCGCGCGCAACGAGACTTCCCGCGCCAAGCGGGCGGCGATCACCGGCTCGTCGCGTTGAATAACCGCCAGGCAGGCCAGTTGCGGCGCCGTAACATCGTAGTCGGTCTCCAGGCGGCGGGAGTCTCTCTGCGCCCGCTGAATGAGCCGCCGGATCAGCGAGAGGGTCGATCGGGCCCAGCCCTCCTCGCTCGCTGCGGCGTCGGATTGGCGTTGGGGCGAAGCATCCATGGCATCGGCTCGCGCAACGAATTGCGCCCGCGTGTGTTAAGTTCGCATGGTTTCGACGGTTTCGGTGGGAACCGCCCGCAGTCTCGATAGAATTCTACAGAAGTTGCAAGGCAGGATTTCAATGCCGCCGGCGCCTTTGTCGCGCCGGCGAAGAAAGGGAAAACGAACCGATGCTCAGAAGTCTCCGTGAAATCAAGGGATTCGACCTTCGGGCGACCGACGGGGAGATCGGCAAAGTTGCGGATTTCCAGTTCGACGACGTCGACTGGACCGTCCGCTACATGGTCGCCGAGACGGGCAACTGGCTGCTCGGGCGGCGGGTGCTCATCAGCCCGGTCGAACTCGGGCGCCCCGACTGGGACAACAGGCGGCTCCCGATCGCCCTCACGCAGGATCAGATCGAACGGAGCCCGGACGTGGCCGCCGAGGCGCCCGTCTCGCGCCAGAAGGAGACGGAACTGGCGATGTATTACGGCTGGATGCCCTACTGGGGACAGGTCGGCTCGCCGGCGATGGTGTTCCCGGCCAAGTACGCCGGCACCCAGCCGGCGCGGGAGGACCGGGAGCAGTCCGGCGATCCGCACCTGCGGAGCGTCAAGGAGGTGCTGGGCTATCACATCCGCGCCCGGGACGAGAAGATCGGTCACGTGGAGGACTTCCTAACCGACGAGAACTGGGTGATCCGCTACATCGTGGTCGACACCCGAAACTGGCTGCCCGGGCGGACCGTGCTGGTCGCGCCGCCGTGGATCCAGGACGTGGACTGGGCCGAGTCGCTCGTGCACGTGCACCTCGAAGCCGAGGAAATCCGCACCGCCCCCGAGTGGGACCCGGACCGCCCGGTCTCCCGGGAGTACGAACAGGCGCTGCATGAGCATTACGGGCGTCCGCCGTACTGGGAACCCGAAGCGGGGTCCTGAGACGAACGCAGAAACGAGTCGCGAACGCGAGACGAAGGAGATGACGAATGTCGATGTTTCCCAAGGTAATCGGAGAATCGCACCGCGAAGGCACCCTCGGGAGCCTCAACCGCTGGGCGCATGACCTGATGGGCCCCTGGCTGCGGGAACTCCAGCAGACCGGGGTCGGCGCGAGTTGCCCCGTCGACGTCTACGAGCGCAAAAACCGGTACGTGATCGACGCCGAACTGCCGGGCTTCCGCTCCGAGGACATTGAC
>CAYTQL010000356.1:0-3424 GCA_964439555.1 uncultured Planctomycetaceae bacterium
AGCGGGGAATCTCGGTCAGGGCGATCCGGCAGGCCTCCAGGGGCTTCTCGACGGCGAAGGCGGCGGCGATCGCCGCGGCGAAGTACATCGCCCCGTAGATCCCGTTCCCGCGGTGGGAGAGCCACGCATCGCGGTAGGCCGTCTCGGCGGCGCGTTCCGGCCAGCCGGCGGCGGCGTAACCCCACGCGTCGGCGCGGATGTCGGCGCCGATCCACTCGACGTACGGGTTGCCGCGGGCGCCGGCCTTGTCCGGGCTCAGGCCCTTGCGGAGGTTCTCCAGGGCGACCTTTTCGGCGGTGCACGCCATGGGGAGATATTCCAGCCACGCCTCGGCCACGTCGGCGGTGGTGAAGCCCGGGCCGGCGGCTTCGAGAATCAGCAGCCCCAGCAGCGTGTAGGTGACGTCATCGTCCACCGGGACGTGCTTGAGGTTCGCGCGGGTGTAGTCGGCGCGGCGGCTGAGCCCGTAGCGGAGGTCCCACGGGCTGTTGGCGACGGACCAGTAATCGGTCGGGGGGAAGTCGTCGCCCGCGAACGCCGCCATCCGCTCCATTCGCTGGACCGACCAGCCTTCGACGATGGCGCCCAGCGTGCACCCGGCCGCCCGCGCCAGGTAGGCGCCCTTGACGCGGTTGCGGTAGTCGCCGACCGGCAGACGCTCCCACAGCCTTCGCGGGCCCTTGGGGCGAAGCGAGCGGATCGCATCCATCGCGTCCGGCTCGCGGCGGGCGGTGCGCTCGTCGGGGCGGGAGTTCTCCAGTTCGCGACGGAGCTTGCGCAGGACCTTTCGCAGGTCTCCGACGGCCGGGCGGACGCGGACGCCCTGCTCGTGCCGCAGGTCCGCCCACGCGAGCAGGCGGTTCAGTTCGCCCTTCAGTTCGTCGAAATGCGGCATCGCGGTCCTTTCCGCCGGATAGCCGATCGTTTGATGCGCTGTTGCACGCCGGGCCTGTGCCGGTCGATCCGCAAAGACCGGACACGCCGTACCGAGCATACGCGGTATCGTGTCGCGTTCAAGCGACCCTTGCTGCGCAAGAGCGAGCCGGAACCGCTCCCCTCGGCGGCGCTCGACGAGGCGCGGAACGTGCTCGCCGAGGAGTTCGCGCTGTACGAACGCTTCCGCGCCGTCTGGGGGCCCGAAGAGTCTCGATAGACGTCGCGGGCGTCCGGTCGCGGGCTCAGCGCTTCACGCGGGCGTTGCCCTTCCAGATGCTCCAGATCTGCTCCTCGTCGGCCGGCTGGGCGTAGTCGGTGAGCAGCGTGGTCACCAACGCGCCGCTGGCCCAGCCGAACTGGACCCAGGTCGAGGGGTCCCATCCGCGGAGCACGGCGTAGAGCATCCCGCCGACGAAGCCGTCGCCGCCGCCGATGCGGTCCAGGACAGTGATCTCCCGGGGCTCCACGACGTGCCACTCGCCGCCGACGGACATGATCGCGCCCCAGAGGTGCTGATTGGCGCTGACCACTTCCCGCAGCGTCGTCGCGAAGGCCTGGGCGTCCGGGAAGCTCTCCTGGACGCGCCCGATCATGCCCTTGAAGCCCTCGATCTTCTCGGCGAGGCCCTTGCCCCCGGCCTCGGGGCCCTGGATGCCCAGGCAGAGCTGGAAGTCCTCTTCGTTGCCCACGAGGATGTCGGAGATGCCGGCGATCTCGGTGAAGATGTCGCGCAGTTCGCCCTCGCGGCCTTCCCAGAAGGAGGCGCGGTGGTTGAGGTCGAAGGAGATCCGCGTCCCGTGCTTCCGGGCGGCGCGGGCGATCTCGAGGCAGAAGGTGCTCGTCTCGGGCGAGAGTGCGCCGATGAGCCCGGAAAGGTGGACCACCTGCACGCCCTCGTCGCCGAAGATACGGTCGAGGTCGAAGTCCTTCACGTTCAGCGTGCGCCCGACCTCGCCTGCGCGGTCGTTGCACACGCGCGGCCCGCGGGAGCCGGTTCCGCTGTCGGCGAGGTTGAGCTGATGACGGTAGCCCCAGGGCCCGCCCGGGTCCACCTCCGGGCCCTCGACGTCCATGTGTCGCCCGGCGAGGTCGTCGCGGATGAACCGCGCGACCGGGCTGTCCTTGACGAAGGTCGTCAGCACCTTCACCGGCAACCCGAGGTAGGAACTGACGCTGGCGACGTTCGACTCCGCGCTGGTCGCCTGGAGCAGGAAGTTGCGCGTGCAGTGGAACGGTTGGCCGTTGGCGGGGGTGAAACGCCCGCCCATGCTCGTGGGCACGAGGAGGGCGTACGCGCAGTCGGGACGAAGTTCGATGCTCACGGGGGTATTCCTTTCTTGCATGCGACGGATGCGGGCGCGGCCTGCTGCCGCGGCGGGCCGCGGGCGATCATCGTATGCAGGCCGACCCGCCGCGTCCAGAGCGCGTCGCCGGATCGTCCGGGCTGCGGGCGGGGGTGGGGATCGGGCGAGCACCGGACTAGGCTGTCATCGTAGTTGAGTCTTCGTTACGGACAGGACATGGCCGAATCGCAGTCGAATCAACAACAGCCGCCCGAGTGGGCGTCCTTCTTCACCGACAAGCAGCACCGGCGTTTCGTCGCCGAGGTGGAGGACTACTTCCGCCGTCGCGGGCTGGAGGCCGAGGTCTCCGGCGGGGTGGTTCGCCTCGTGGACAGAAGCTGGGAAGGCCCGGCCGATCTGGGGCTGCTCAACCTCGCCCAGGGCTGCAACCTCTCGAAGCCGGAGGACTGGCGTACACTGATCGCCCAGCATTTCGACATCATGCAGGGGGCGGTCGCCCAGCAGGAACGCGCCGTCGCTTTCGAGAGCCTCGACGACGTTTACGACCTGCTGGCGGTGCGCATCTGGCCGCGGGAGGCCGGGGAGTCGCTCGGGCTGGAGAACCTCGTCTGGCGGGAGGACCTGCCCGGGACGCTGACGACGCTGGTGCTCGATCTGCCCACCTCCATCCGCACCCTCCGCCCGGAGGAGGCCCGGCGGTGGAGCCACTCGCTGGATCAGCTCATGAGCATCGGGCTCGGCAACATCCTGTCCGGCGAGACGCCGCAACGGGTCGAGGAGTCTGTCGAGGAGGGCGGGCGGATCGTGGCGCTGACGGGGCGAAGCTTCTTCGTGGCCACACACGCCCTGGCGCTGGAGGAGCACGAGGACATGCTCGGGGCGCACGGCACGGTGGTGGTCGTTCCGCACCGCCACGCGATGATCGCCGCCCCGATCGACGACGTGAGCATCGTCGCGGCGCTGGTGCGGATGATCCCGGCCGCGTTGGAAATGTACCGCGAGGGCCCGGGCTCGATCACCGCGCACCTCTACTGGTACCGCGAGGGCGGCTTCGTGGACCTGCCCTACAGCATGGAGGATCAGCAGATCAACTTCACCCCGCCGCCGGAGTTCGCGGAGATGCTCGAGCGTCTCCAGGACGAGTAGGGCGGGCAGAGGGGAATGTCCCGGCGGGGAATGTCCCG
>CAYTQL010000357.1:0-3397 GCA_964439555.1 uncultured Planctomycetaceae bacterium
GGTTCGCTACAATGACGAGCAAGCCATGCGGACCGTCGCCTCCATCGCGATCCTGCTGCTCAGCGCCGCCGGCGTCCGGGGGCAGGTGAATGTCAATCAGCGCCTGCCCGACGGGCGGAGCGTGGGGACGGGGCAGATCGAGGAATCCCCCCGGAAGGTTCGCCAGCGCTATCGGCGGAAGTTCGAGGAGTATGTCGAGAAGGCGGCCGAGCACGTGGAGAAGAGCGAGTTCGGGCTCGCCCGGGAGGACCTTCGCCTCGCCGGCGCCCATACCGTGGACGCCGAGGCCCGCACCAGCGTCGCCCGCCTGCTCGGCGAGTTGGACGCCAAGGGTCAACCCCTGCTCGAAGAGGCCCTCGACCTCTACGAGGAGCAGAAATTCCTCGAGGCGATCAAACGCTTCGAGCGGCTCAACCGCCAGTTCGCCGACCTGCCCACCGGGCACAAGGCCCGCAAGGCCCTGGCCGTTGCCGAGCGGGACCCGGCCGCACGGGCGGCGCTTCAGGAAGCGCGGGCGTCGATCCTCGATGAGCGGATCGAGACGATTCTCGAGGGGCATTTCGCTACGCGCCGGCGGCGCACGGGCGCCGAGGCGACCCCCCGACCGGACGGGCGGATCGAGCAGGTCCGCTCGCTGAAGCCCGCCGATCAGCTCCGTGTCTATCGCCTGCTGGAGACCTGCGCGAAGCTCTACCCGGAGTCGGAGACCGGTTCGGCCGCCGGGCGGACGCTCGCGGTCCTGCGGCGCGACCCGGCGATCCGCAAAGCGATTCAACAGGCCCGCGACGCCCGGAAGATCGCGAACCTCTACAACAAGGCCGAGGCCTACCGCAAAGCCGGTCTGCTTGCCAAGGCCCTGAAATTCCACGAGAAGCTCATGGAGAAGCACCCGGACACCGACTGGGCGACCCGGTCCGCCAAAGCCGCCGGGAGAATACGGGCGGAGCTGGCGACCAAGCCCCAACCGCAGCGGTGAATCACTCGGTGCGGAGCAGGAACGCCTCGATCGCCGCGGCGCAGGCGGGGAGGGTGACCTTGGCGCCGGCGGGGGTGGCGCGGACGCCGCCGACCCATTTGTCCGGCTCGGCCGTCCAGTACGCCTCGCGCGGGCGGTACAGCATGCGATAGCAGAATCGCCGGGCGGCGAGGACCTCGGCGCGTTCCTCCGCGGCCGAGCCTTCGCCCATCTTCGCTTCGTACGGCGCGATCGCCCGGGCGGTCACCAGTGCCTGAAGGGCGGTCCACAGCGTCCGCGGGGGCTCGCCGGGCAGCCCGAACCCGCCTTCCTCGTCCATCGCCCCGGAACCGCACAGCGTCGTCGGCAGCAGGGGCGTCTTCCCCGAACGCGCCGACGCCAGGCGCACCCAGGGCGCCGGGAGATTCGCCCGCAGCGCCCACAGCGCTCCGGTCGGGCCCTCCGGGCGCAGCGCCGCCAGGGCCTTCTCCACCCGCCCGGCGGTGGGCTCATCCAGGTAGCCCCCGGTCCGCAGGGCGATGTACGCCTTCGCGGACGCGCCGAGCGGGGCGGGCGTCTGCCGCGGGCCGTCCAGGCGGCTCGAAAAGCGCCCGTCCGGGCGGATCGCCCGGATCATCGCCTCGGCCACGGCGTCGCGAAGCTCCGCGCCGCCCTTCTGGTCGCTGAGTCGGCTGGCCAGCAGGAACATCGCCGCCGTTTCGAGCTGATCGTCCGGGTCGGCGGTCTTCAGGTAGCGATGGGGGAGGACGGTGTCGATCTTGCCCGTCGCGTAACCCAAGGCTGCATTGAGGCTTGCACCGAACGTCGGGCTTCCGGTCCGCCGGGCGAGCCTCCCCATCGCCCATGCGGCGTAGAGGTGGGCTTCCAGCGCCGGATCGCCCTCGCCGGTTTCGTACCGTCCGGACTCGCGGTCCTGATGGGTCACCAGGAACCCCCCGGCTGCGATGCTCGCGGCCCGCAGGTCCTCCGCCCGGATGGATTTCATCGGCAACAGGAGCTTCCCGCGGTAGAGGGCGAGGGGTTTGCGACCGGGGTAGCCGAGGAAATGACGCGTGAGGAATCGTTCGAAGCGGGGCTCGGCGTCGCGGTTCCCGCTGGTCAGGGGGACCTGGGCGATCGCGTAGCGGCGGATCTGCCCGGGGGAGAAATCCAGGATGTAGGCGGTGGAGGGCAGGACGTAACCCGATTCCTTTCCGCGAGTTGCGCGCAGTCCTGTGCGTCCGGGCGCCACGGGTCCGACCTCCGGGTCCTCCGGGAGCGGCGTGGCGGGCCCGAGCACCTCCACCTCCACCCGGAGCGCGGCGAGCACCTCGCTCGTGACGCGGTCGGGCAGGCGGGGGCTGCGCATCGCGTCCAGAGCGGCGGCGACGGCGTTGTGCGGAGTGGCCGCGGCGGCGAACTGGCTGGTCGCCACGGCCCGACCTTCGCTGCGGAGCACCACGGCGACGGGGTAGCGGGTTTCCAGGAGGGGCTTGAGCGCCTCGGGGACCGGATGGTCCTTGACCGGCGTGCGGAAACGGCGGTACCGCTCCATCGCCTCGCGGACCAGCGAGACCAGCGCCCGCCCCTGCGAGAGCGACACATTCGGCGCCGGGGGCAGTTCGGACGCGGCGCGAATCGCCGGGAGCAGCACACACAGGGCCGTCAGCGTGATGCGGAAGTGTTTCATGATCTGTTTATAGGGCCTCCGTCGGGGTCGAGTAAAGCCCCGTAAATCGGGCACTCTGACGCTAACCGGGGGAGAAATTCCCGTAAACAATGGTGATTTATCCACTTAGGCCGATACAATGCCGTAAATCCCGTCCGGCGTTCTGAGGGCCCGCGGAAGCCCCCTTTCGGGACGATTTGCCGGTCCGGGAGGCTTTTGGGTTGCATAACTATCGCCGTTGCATACACTTTGCCTCTCAGAGAGACCCCTCCGGGTCGGATCGTTGGAAACCACACTGGGGACCGCGACATGCCGAACGTCATCTACGACGAGAGCAGCTTCCTGGTGGACGGGAACCGCCTCTGGCTCATCAGCGGCGAGATGCACTATTTCCGCGTCCCCGCCGAGCTGTGGCGGGACCGGTTGCTCAAGGCCCGCCGGGCAGGGCTCAACTGCATCTCGACGCCCATTGCGTGGAACTTCCACGAGCCCTTCGAAGGGCAGTGGGATTTCGACGGGCAGCGGGACATCGCCGAGTTCGTCCGTCAGGCTCACGAGGCCGGGCTGTACGTCATCCTCCGCGCGGGTCCGTACATCGACGCCGACTGGGACTTCGGCGGCTTGCCCGCCTGGCTGAATACGAAGTCCTCGATCACCTACCGCACCGCCAACGCGGCGTACATGCACTACTTCGATAAGTACCTCGGACAGGTGCTCGGACGCCTCAGCGACCTCCAGATCACCCGCGGCGGGAACATCGTGCTCATCCAGGC
>CAYTQL010000358.1:0-3392 GCA_964439555.1 uncultured Planctomycetaceae bacterium
CGTACTATCTAACCGAACCGGCCCGGATGTCCAATTCCGACTGAACCTTTACAGATCGGCCGCGGGGGTTCGTCCTGCGGCTTCTGCGTCAGCGGCCACCAGCCCGGCGCGGCGATGAGCTTGTGAGTCTTCGCATCCCCGACAAGGATCAGGTTGCACTTCTTCCGGACCACCTCGGGCACGTCGGTGTCGGGGATGACGTCCCACGACGCGCGACCCCAGGCGGTGTCCAGCCGGGCGAGCACCTCGGCCGCCTTCTTCAGCCGCGCCGTCTGCTCGGCGTCCCCGCCGGCGCCGTAGACCGCCACGCACGGGCGGAAGTTGACGTCCCAGATGGGCCCCGAGCGCCCGTGGCGCTTCGTCTGCGGGGCGCGACCCAGCAGTCGCCAGCGCCCGCCGACGTCCTTGACGACCTGGACGTTCCGGCGGCCGTTGAGATCCAGCTTGCCCTCGCCGATGCGGAGCGTTTTCGCGCTGCCGGTCCCTGCGAGCTCCACCGCCGCGGAGACGCAGTCGCCGGGCAGTTCGACCTTGGCGACCCCGTCGGCGGGAGGCGCCTTGACCGTTTCCGACGGTTCGGCGAGGCGGGCGGCGTCCACGGCCGACCACTTGCCCGCCCCTCGCAGCAGCGTCAGGCGGTCCGGCCGGGAGGGAAGGGCGATGCTCTGCGCGTAGAGGTCGGAGGACACCCGCACCCGCTTGACCTCGGCCGGGAGGTCCACCGTCACTCGCCGGACGCCGTCGAGCCGGGTGAATTGCAGCGTCTCGTCGGAGATGTCCGCCTCCACGTCGGCGACCTCCGGGCCTCCCGCGCCGAACAACCCGAGCGGCCCGCGCCACGCGTCGAAGTCGTCCACCGTCACCCACCAGTGCTTGTTGTGCCGCAACGTGGCGCAGCGAAAGCGGATGCGCCCGGGCGGCTCGGCGCGCCGCTGCTCGAGCATCCACTTGCGGGTCTCGGACCACAGGTACGCGGGCGCGGAGATGTCGTGCCCGGCGTCGAAGCCGACGGCCCGGGCGCGCCCGCCGAGGCGGTTGATGAGGTATTTGATCGTCAGGGCGTTCAGCGGCGGCGTGGTCTTGTCCTTGTGCCCGTAGATGATCTGCATCGGAACGGTGCGCACGTTCGGCAGGTAGCTGCGGATGTCCCACTTCGCCAGCGCCCACGCATTGCGGGACGTCATCCGAAGCGCCGTCACCGGGTCGGCGAGCGGCTCGAGCATGCCGTAAACGCCCTGCGGGCTCGCGGCCGCGAAGAGTTGAGGCTTCAGCGCCGCAATCTCGATACAGCCCCGCCCGCCGAGCGAGATGCCCTGGAGGTAGACGCGGTCGGGGTCCACGTTGTACTTGCGTTTCACGTCGGCGAGCACGCCGAGGACGTCGAGCAGGGCGAGGTGTCGATACTCCTGGCGGCGGAAGGCGCCGGCGTTGGCGACGAGCATCGGGTGGGTCTCGAGCTCCTGCCCCTCGTAGAGGTCGCTGAGGAGGTTCAGGTAGTTTCCCCCGGACCCGTGGAGGAGGATCAGCAGGGGCATGGGCTCGTCCGGATCGTAGGCCTCGGGCACGTACATCCCGTAAGGCTGGATCTGCATGAGCTGCTCGTTGCGGTACCCGCGGAGCACGAGCCCGCGGAGTTCGCCCAGGTCGGGCGGCTCATCGCCCATCAGCCGGTCCACGTTCCGCCAGCGGGGGACCTTCTTCCAGACGTCCCGGGTGCGGTTGACGTGCTCGAGCCACAACACGACCTCCGCGCGGCTCTTGCCCTGGGGGAACCGCTTGCGGACCTTCGCCCGGACCACCTCGAACGCCCGTGACGGACGCTCGGCGTCTTCCTTCGCCGGGCTGGTCGGCGAGTTCGCCGCCCGCCCGACCGGGACGAGCTGCGCCGTGTAGCCCCCCTCCGGCCAGGTCGCCGCGTCGATCCACCCGACCAGCAGCGTCGCCTTCTTCGGCTTGTGGACGTTGTACGGCGCGTTCGCCCACTCCTCCAGTCTGCACACGGCCGCGAAGTCGCCCGGCCCGTCGATGCGGACCGCCCACTTGCCGTCCGCCCCGGCCGGGACCCAGGCAAGGAACTCCGCCTCGTCCTCATAGAGATAGCGAGGGGCGAAAAGCTGCCGGCTCTCCGGCAATTCGTTGATCTTCCACGCGACGACCTGCTCCCCGCCCGGCGCGACGCACCGGGCCAACAGCATGGCCGCGATGAATGCGATGCGTTTCATGGATTGGCTCCCGTACGTACTCCTACGCGGTCCAGCGTAGCTGTGATGGACTCCGATGAACAGAGATATGGCGGCGCGGGTCTCGTTGCGGGCGCCGCCGGTCGCCCGCGCCGGTCGCCGGACCGTCCGGTTGACTGCGGACACGCGGCGGAGTTTGCCGATTGACAGGTGAGAACGGCAAGTTCCACCGAAAGGGAAGGCGTGAAACGCAATACGATCATCGGCGTTGTCGTGGGGCTCGCGTGCGGGGCGGGGTCCTTCGGGCTTGGCGTCTGGGTGGGCCGGTGCGGGGCCCACCGACCGGAGGAGCCCGCCGCCCGACGTGCCGCCGTGGCGGCCGAACGCCTCCTCGAGCTGCTCGAGGCGCAGCTCACGACCCCGTGCGCAGAGGCGCGGGAGGCGGCGCTCGCGAGCGACCTCCAGACCCTGCGCAGCCAGATCGAGCTGTACAAGGTGCAGCACAACGACCGGCTGCCGGGGCTCGGAGACGACGAGCGCTTCGACGGCGCGCTGTTCGCCCGGCAGATGCTCGAGCGGACCGACGCGATGGGGACGGTCCGCGAAAGCGGCGACTACGGCCCGTACCTAACGGAGATGCCGGCAAACCCCTTCGTCGAGGACGACAAGGCCGCCCGCGTCTCCGGCGGACGGGGGGACGCCCCGGGCGACGGGTCCAGCGGCTGGTACGTCAATACCCGCGTGGGCACGATCTTCGCCAACGATCCGGAGCCTTCGGACGACTGAACGCCCGGGCGGAGCGGCGAACCGCCCCCCCGTCCCGCGTGCATCTTCGCTCATCTCAACTGGAACGATGACCGGCGGGCGGTGTTCAACCGACTATGAAACGAACAGCGATTGCGATTGCGGTACTGATGGGAGCGACGATGGTCGACGCCGACTGGAAGGACGAGGCGGACGCACGGATCGAGAAGCACCGCAAGGGCGACTTCGCGGTGACGGTGGTCGGGGCGGACGGAAAGCCGCTGGCCGATGCCGAGGTGAGCGTCGATCTGCGACGGCATCATTTCCTGTTCGGCACGTGCGTCGGGGGCGACCCGTCCAGCGATAAGCTCCGAAACCGAAAGTACTTCCAGTTCATCGCCGACCACTTCAACGCGGTAGTCTGCGAAAACGCCATGAAGTGGTACGCCACCGAGAAGAAGCGCGACG
>CAYTQL010000359.1:0-3381 GCA_964439555.1 uncultured Planctomycetaceae bacterium
GCGACACGCTCAAGCGCTGTGCGCTGGTGGCGACGTTGCTGTGCGCAGGGATCGTCCTGGTTTCGTGGTTGACGGACTGGCGGCTGCTTGCGGCGCTGGTCGGTCCGCTGGCGGGATGGGGCTGGACGCTGTCGTTCTTCCGCGACCCCGAGCGGACGCCGCCGGAGGGCCCGGGGCTGCTGGTTTCCCCCGCCGACGGGCGGGTCGCCGACGTGACGCCGGTCGGGCCCGACAGTCCCCTGGGCGCTCTCGGCGTTCGCGTGGGCATCTTCATGAGCCTCTTCAATGTGCACGTCAACCGCTGTCCGTGCGACGGGACGGTGATCGGGCTGGGACACCAGGACGGGGCCTTTCTCGACGCGCGCGATCCGACGGCGACCGAGAAGAACGAGTCGGCGACCGTTACACTGTCTCATAGAGGCGAGCGGATCGCCGTCCGCCAGGTGGCCGGAAAGGTCGCCCGGCGGATCGTCACCGACCTGCGCGAGGGACAGACGCTTCGCCGCGGGCAGCGGTTCGGGATGGTCAAGTTCGGCTCCCGCTTGGAGTTGCTCGTCCCGGACGCCCTCGCTCCCGAGGTGCAGGTCAAGGTCGGTCAGAGCGTACGGGCCGGCGAGACGGTCCTGATCAAACTGCCCGAGCAAGGGTCGGCATGATCCAGCGCAACGACATCGAGGCCCCGGACGAACGCGACCAGGTCGAGGCTCTCCCGCCCGACGAGATGCACCCCGGGCGGCGACTGGTGCTGCGCGGGGTCGTGGCGCTTCCCGCGATCGTCACGTTGCTCAACGCCCTGGCCGGGCTGGGCGCGATCCACTTCGCCACCAAGGACGCCATCGGAGCGGCCGTGGTGGGCAACCTCCGCATCGCCGCATGGTTGATCTTCGCGGCGATGGTCGCCGACATGCTCGACGGGCGCATCGCCCGGATGACTCGCCACACCAGCGACTTCGGCGGGCAACTCGACAGCCTCGCCGACCTGATCAGTTTCGGCGTGGCGCCCGGCGTGCTGATGATGCGGACCGTCGCGGCCGTGGTGCGCGGGAACTTCGACCGCATCGCCGCACTGGCGCGGTTCACGACGGTCGAGCGCCTCGCCTGGGTGATCGCCGCGGCGTTCGCGCTCTGCGCGGCGATGCGCCTGGCGCGGTTCAACGTGGAGAACGTCGAGGAAGAGGAAGGGCACATGGAGTTCACCGGGCTGCCCTCGCCCGGCGCGGCCGCGGCGGTGGCGGCGCTGGTGCTGCTGTTCGTGCACCTGGTGCCCTTCGAGCAGGGCTGGCGGGCCTCGACGTGGGCGCTGGTGGTGGTCACCGTGACGCTCCCGGTGCTCACGCTGGGCGCGGCGCTGCTGATGGTCTCGCGCTTCCGCTATCCGCACCTGGTCAACCGCTACCTGCTGGGGCACCACAGCTTCAACTACCTTGTCGGGCTCATGGCGGTGGTGCTGGTGGTTATCGGGACGCTGCTGGTCGAGCCCTTCGTCACCGCCGCGGTGCTGACCACCGCCTTCGCCCTGTGGGGTCCGGTCCGGACGATCCGGCGGCGTCCGTCGGACTGACGCCCTTCCGCCCTGCTCGAACGGCTGAACCATTTCAGGGTTTGCCAAAAACCCGCCGCCGATTTTGCCGACCCACGATCGGGGAGCCCATGTTATACGTACAATGAGACGTAACCGGTGCGCCCGCGGCGGTTTGCTGCGGGCGGCTGTGCGATACCGGAACACAGGAGACGACCTTGCGCAAGCTCATACCCCTGATGACGTGCTTTGCGGCGGCGCTGTCGGCATCGATGGTGCGCGGCGACGAGCCCCTGATGCCCAGTTCGCTCACCGACGCCTCCGGGCGCCTGCGGCGCCTGGGGCAGAAGGCCAGACAGTTTGCCAGCTTCCGGTGCACGCTCTACGTGACCTCGACGAACAAGGCCTCGCGACGGACCACCAACCCGCTGGGCGGCAAGGACGTCAAGCCCTCCACCAAGGTCATCGTCGCCGACGTGGCCTACGAGAAGGAGTACGCCCGCTACCGCAGCGAGCAGGTCGGGCGCGAGGGAATCACCAACCTGCTGATCAACGACACCGGCGCCCTGATGTGGAACGTGGTGGGCCTGCGCATCCCCGATCGGCCGACGCTCTTTCCCCGTAAGGAGTTCGTCGACGACGGGCGGCTCAACGGGCGGGGCATCGGGACGGCGTGGTTCATGGCCGACGCCCTGGACGGGTACGCCGAGACGATCGAGGACTTCCACGTCCAGACCGCCCCGAAGAGCAAGTCCGACCTGCCCGGGACCGCCTGGTTCGTCCTGAGCCCCAAGGCCTCCGCCACCGGACGGATCGCCAAGGCGATGCTCGCCCGACGCGGGCGCGAGAAGTTCAGCTTCTTCATCGGCGTCAGCGCCGATACGGGACTGGTCGTCCAGGTCAAGATCCGCTCCGCCCGCGAGGACGTCGACCAACGGGCCGTGGAAATCAAGACCGACCTCGACGAAACCGACCTCTTCGACATCCCCGCCGACATCCGCAAGATCGGCGCCATCGACGCCAAGACCCAGGAAACTGTCGAGCTCGACTGACGGTTCTGTTGACCACAGGGGCGCGGCAAATTTGTGGCACGGCCGAGACGGCCGCGCATGGCCAAGACGGGCAGGTCACAATACGGACGCGCGTCCCGTGCGGAGGCGCGGTCATCGGCTTCTTTTCTTCCCCGGTGGGTTCGGCGATGATGGTGGGATGAAGGTCTGTCATGTCATCACGCGGATGATCCTCGGCGGGGCGCAGGAGAACACGCTGCTGACGTGCGAGGGGCTCCGCGAGCGCGGGCACGAGGTGACGCTGGTCACCGGTCCGCCGATCGGGCCGGAGGGCCAGTTGATGAATCGCGCCCGGGGCGGGGGTTACCGCGTGATCGTCCTGCCCGAACTGGTCCGCCAGATCCGCCCGCTGACCGACCGTCGCGCCCTGGCGCGGCTCCGGGCGATCCTCCGCGACCTCCGTTGCGACGTCATGCACTCGCACTCATCCAAGGCGGGCATCCTCGCGCGCCGCTCGGCGCGGCAGGTGGGGGGGGTGAAGATCGTCCACACCATCCACGGCCTGCCGTTCCACCGCTACGAACGCTGGTGGCGCAACCGCCTGTACATCGCCCTGGAGCGCCGCGCCGCCCGGGACACCGATGCGATCCTCTGCGTCGCCGAGGCGATGACACGCCAGGCCCTGGCCGCGGGAATCGGCCGGGCGGACCTGTACGAGACGGTCTACAGCGGGATGGAGGTCGAGCGCTTCTGCGAGCCGCCCGCCGATGTCCCCGCCCTCCGCGAGGAACTCGGACTCGCCGCCGACGACGTGCTGATAACGCAGGTCTCCCGCCTGGCCGAGCTGAAGGG